>DASVYQ010000148.1:0-14962 GCA_036392095.1 Patescibacteria group bacterium | reverse complement strand
TATTACAAACAACACAACTTGCTATTTCCATGGTAGAGTTTTTGGATTTGTCAGGAATTTCTATGGCAGAAGACCCTCTGTACACTCATATAACTCCCCTACTTACACGAGCAGAATCAATGGCACTTACTAATCCTAGAACTGCATTCCAGTTATTAGGTTTTGCTGTAGTTTTAGCTGCTCATGGATATGAAAAAGCATATAGAGATATTACTGCCTCTGTTGCAGCAAGTATTGCTCAAACTGTATATCTACAAAAAAAGGATACGCTTGGAATTGCAGATGATAATGAAGGTGAGTTAGCCACTCTTTGGCGCCAAGCAATGAATGAAACTCACTTTACTCATTTGATAAATGTATATAAAAGCACATCTATGTTTCCTATTCTTTCGTATTTAGCAATTTTACAAAGTAGTCTAGAAGAAACAGTAATGCGTATTAAAAGCGGAGATACCACCTATGGACAAATAAAACCAGTAGGCATTGAACAATTATTATCTATTTATCATGCTTCTGCATATTCAACCCAAATACAACAATATATTACAGCAAGAATAGGTAACGAAATGTTGATTACAGAAGAAGACCTTTCAAATTTAAGTTCTTTAGATAAAAAGTTAAAACACCTAGAAGGTCAATCGAGTACAAAAGCATATGGATTATTACGATTAATTGAAGGACAAAATTTTGATGCTGCCAGACTGCAGCAACGAGGAATTTATGTTTTTGAACTTAATGGAATTTCTATGATTGCCATTGAAAGAGACGGACAATTTGTTGCAGACCCATATAACGTTTTAATAAATGATTTTTCAGAAAAAGGATATAGATTAATTCCGGCAATGCACAGATTTATTAGAGAAACGTATCAAGGAGGATAACTTATTTTCTAAGAAGAATGGTAACTAAATCTTTAACTTTTGGAGTTGTTTCTTCTAAATCACCTTTAACTTCAATAACAATTCTAGCCATACTTCTTGATTGCTGCATAGAAACTTTTGATAGACCAAATTCTTGTTTTAATTTACCGGCCATTTCATCTAATTCTGGAACATAAAGTTTTGTTTTATGGGTTCGTGGTTCTTTTTTCTCAATTTCTCCTTTTGCTTGTCGTGCCATTTCTTCGGTTTCTCTAACAGTACTGTTTTCTTTAAGAATCCGCTTAAAAAGAGACAACATGAGTGCTGTATCGCCAAGTGAAATAAGTGGTCTTACGTGTCCTTCTGAAATAACTCCTGCAACTAATGCATCTTTAATTGCATCTGGAAGAGAAAGTAATCTTATTGTATTAGAAACTGTTGGAACACTTTTACCGACTCTTTTAGCAACTTCATTTGTAGAAAGTCCGAATTCATCTATAAGTCTTTTGTAAGCCAAAGCTCTTTCAATTGGATTAAGATCTTCCCTTTGAACGTTTTCCACAATAGACATTTCAAGAATTCCTTGTGGGGTCGTTACTCTAACAACAACTGGAACTTTTTGCATTCCTAATATTTTTGCTGCTCGAAGTCTTCTTTCTCCGGCAATAAGTTGGTAGCCGGCCGGTGTTCTTGCCACAACAAGCGGCTCTAATATTCCTTGTTCTCGAATGGAATCAACCAATTCTGTAAGGGATTCGGGCATTATAACTCCTCTAGGTTGGAGAGGATTAAGTTGTATTAAATGTGTATCTAACTCGTGAAGATGCTCTTGATTATCCATTAACTACCTCTACAATTTTTTTACCTCTTCGCATTTTAAAGGTAACTGTTCCTTCATCTAAAGCAAAAAGTGTGTAATCTTTACCCATTCCGACACCGTTTCCTGGGAAAACTTTACTTCCTTTTTGTCTTAAGATAATGTTTCCTGGCATTGCTTTTTGGCCGCCGTAAATTTTAACGCCCAAGCGCTTTGCTATTGAATCTCTATTTCCTTTTGTTGTACCGCCTGCTTTTGTATGTGCCATAGTATTTTGTGAAAAGTCACTCCATTCTAGCGCTTGTTTTCACGCATTGTCAAGAGTTATTTTGCTGAAATTTTTTCAATTTGAATTGTTGTCAAATTTGCTCTAAATCCCATTACTCTTCGATATCTCACTTTAGCCTTAAACTTACCTACTCTAATTTTTTCGTCTTTTTTATTTCCCAAAACTTTACCACTTACAGTCACATCTGATAAAGTTGGAGTTCCGATTTTTCGCTTTGCATCTTCTACAAAGAGCAAAACATCTTTAAATGTGTAAGTTTCATCAGCCTTGACTGGAAGTTGATCAAAGTTAACAACATCGCCTTCTGATACTTTATATTGCTTGCCGCCAAGTGAAATTACTGCGTATTTCATAGAATAGATACAATTATAGCAGACAAATCAGGTAATTTCCAGCACATTCTTACGTTTGAATGCCTTACCCATTGAAGCTACAATTCCCAGGAAAATTGCACTTGAGAGAAGACTGCTTCCTCCATAGGACACAAACGGGAGGGTAACACCCACAATAGGGATAACACCGATATTCATGCCTATATTAACCAAAAACTGAATAGAAAGCAGTGAAAACGTGGCTGCAATAAAGGTTTTGGCAAACATGTCATCATTTTCTTTGTATAAAACAAACAATCTGTATAACAGGTAGCAAAATGCCAAAATCACAATACATGCTCCAATAAACCCTAATTCTTCAGAAAGTGTGGCAAAAATAAAGTCAGTGTGCCTCTCTGGTAAAAATCTAAGTCCAGATTGCGTACCTTGACCTAACCCTTTCCCCCAAAACATACCAGATCCTACAGCAATAACTGATTGAATTGCGTTGTAAGAAATACCCAATGGATCATTAGTGAGATGGAAAAAGGTTAATAAACGCTCTCTTTGATATTGATGCAGAAAATTCCAAGAAAGAGGAATACTCAAGAGCAATACTGCTCCTACAATAACAAACCAAAATAAGGGAAACCCAAAAATAACTAACGTCATTATGGTACTAAGCAAATAAATAATGGCATTCCCTAAATCTGGCTGCTTATAAATTAAAAATGCTATTGGCAATAGAAGACCAAAAACCAACAACATCGTACTGGTAGAAGTACTTTTTCTGCCTGACAAAAATGCTGCCAAACAAATTGCTAAAAGTGGCTTTAAAAGCTCTGAAAATTGGAATCTAAATCCTAAAATATCCAACCATCTCACTGCCCCGTGACTTTCTATACCTAAAATAAGAACAAATCCTAAAAGTACTATAGAAATAATATAAATTGGCAGTGAATATACTTCTAATTGCTTATAGTTTATCTGAGAAAGAGCAATAAAAATAACAGCAGAAATAATTGCATATAATAACTGACTTTTAAAAAAATCGATGTTTATGGAAAAAAGAGTTGTTAAACTAACAAAAAGAAGAATTAATACAGGAATAGCTAAGTGAAAGTCAATTTTAAGGGGCAGCCCGTTTTGGTTCATATTATATTCGAGTTACAGAGAATTCTTCACCAATTGTTAAATTCTCTACAAGAGCTTTCTTTTTTATATACTCTTCAAATTCTTTTGGATAGGCGGGTAAGGATACATTTACTTTCTCTGTTAATGCTGTCCCCAATGCTTTTCGTTTTTCCTGAATTGATCTGGCAATATCTCTTGCTTCTCCTTCCGCTTTAAGAGAATCTGTAATTTGTATATTTAATTTTGCTCCTAATTCTCCTTTTTGAAATACAGCATTTTTAACATTTAGTTCTGCCAACATAACTTCTTCTAATTCTTGTGGTAATTTCTCTTCTAAACTATATGCTATTTCGCTAAGTGGTTGTCTTACTTTAATTTGCGCTTCTTTTCTTTGAGAAAGACCTATTTCTACAACTTTTCTAACAAGCTTCATTTGTTCTTCAAGTGAATCATTCATCCAACTCATTTGAACAGTTGGCCAGTCGGATAAATGAACAGAATCTTTTGATGTAAGATTTTTATAGATTTCCTCAGAAATAAATGGAGCTATTGGCGCTAACATTTGAGAAATGGTAACTAAAACAGTATAGGTTGTTTGGTAAAATGCTTCTTTATCTATATCGTTTTCAGCCATTGCGCCTACTCTATCTCTGCTTCTTCTTATATGCCATGTAGAAAAATCATCAACAAGATTTTTAATTGTATCTATTGCTAAAACAGTGTCATAACTATCAAGAGCTTTGGTAACAATTGCTAAACTATTATTCAGTCTTGATAAAATCCAGGTATCTAAGATATTTTTTGTTTTTGGCTGTCCTTCAAAAAGTGGCTCCCAATTATCTGTATTGGCATTTAAGACAAAAAAGTTATAGACATTCCATAAAATAAGCATCGTCCCCCTGATTTGCATTTTGTACTGATCTTCAGAAATCGGTAAATCTTCTCCATGCATAACAGGACTGTCTAATAAATACAATCTGAGTGCATCTCCGCCATATTTTTCTAACATTTCTTTTGGATCTGGGTAGTTTTTAAGATTTTTACTCATTTTTTTACCGTCTGATCCTTGAATAACTCCAGTTACAGAAACATTTTTAGACAAAATATTATCTCCATCTTTTCGCAGTGCCAAAGCATTTGCAATAACATGCAAAACATAAAACCAAGCTCTGATTTGACCAGTATATTCTGCAATGTAGTCTGGTGGATAAAATGTATCTAGATCAATTTCTTCTCCGAATGGATAATGTCTTTCTCCAAAAGCAGCACTTCCTGCCTCAATCCAAGAATCTAAGACTTCTGGAACTCTATGTACTTCTTTTCCGCACTTTTGACATTTTATGGTTACTTCATCAATGTCTGGCTTGTGAAGATTGGTTATTTTTTTACCTGACCATTCTTCTAGTTGTTTAACAGATTCGGGAACATATCTTTCATTACACTCACATTCCCAAACAGGAACAGGACTTCCCCAATAACGGTTTCTTGAGATATTCCAATCCGGTGCACTTTCCAAGCTTTTTTCAAAACGACCATGCTTAAAATGAGCTGGAAACCAGTTAATTAACTCATTTGTCTGCTTCATTTGCTCTTTAAGAATTTGTACATTTACAAACCATGCATCCATTGGTGCATAGTAAAGTCTTGTATGGCATCTCCAGCAAAGAGGAACTTTGTGAGGCAATGTTTCATCTTTGTAAATTAATCCCCGTTTTTCTAAATCTTCATTAACTGCTTTGTTCGCTTTAAGGTAATACATGCCGCCGAATAGCGGAACATTATCTAAAATCATTCCTTCTTCATCTACGTGCATTTCTATATGCACATTTTGTTCTTTCATTACCTTTAAATCTTCTTCTCCGTAGGCTGCAATGGTAACAACTCCTGTCCCTTCATCTGCTGTAACAAAATCTCCACCAACTATTTCAAACGCCTTTTCACCCTTTTCTATTGGATAGTAATCATAGTGAGGAACATATTTTTTGCCAATTAAGTCTTTTCCTTTTATTTCTTCAACAATCGTATATTTTGGCTCTTCTTTAAGCATTTTTATAGTAGATTTGGCCAAAATATAATATTCATCTCCCTGTTTTACTTTTACATAGATAAATTCCGGATTAATTGCTAAAGCTGGAGTAACTATTTTATTCCAAGGTGTTGTTGACCAAGCTAAAATAAATGTTTTTTTGTCTTCTGCTAACTGATATTTATATGTTGTAGCAGCATCTGGTACTTCTTTATAATTATCTACATCCATGGCAACTTCAAAATTAGAAATTGGTGTTGCACAATGGGGACAATACAAACTTACTCGAAGACCTTTATAAATGTATCCTTTGTCATACATTTGCTTAAATACCCACATAACAGATTCCATGTATGGCAAATCCCATGTTTTGTAGGCATGTTTAAAGTCTACCCAACGTCCAACATGATCTACGTACCATTCCCACTCTCCAGAAACCTGATTTACATAGTGTAAGCAGCGATCTATAAAGGTTTTAACTCCAATTTTTTCTTCTATGTCCTTTTTTCGCTTAATTTCTAACTCGCCTTCTACTTTGTTTTCTATTGGCAAACCATGGCCATCCCATCCCCAGACACGTCGTACTCTATAGCCTTTCATAGTCCAATATCTGCCAAAAATATCTTTGACTATACTAGAAAGAAGTGAACCATAATGAGGCATCCCGGTTACAAAAGGAGGACCGTCTAAAAAAGTCCATCGTTTGTCTTCTGGTCTAAGTTTTATGGATTTTTCAAAGGTATTGTCTTCTTTCCAAAACGTTAAAATTTCTTCTTCTAGTTTTGCAAAATCCACCTTTGGCGAAACTGGCTTAAACATACTCACAATTGTAGCTCAAAATAAGATGCTCTTCAACCCGAAACTCCAAATTTTACTCTAAAATCTAAAAGTAGTATACTAGGTAGGCCACATGAAACAGATTGTCTCCGCAATATTATTCATTACATTTGTTATTACATTAATAGTTGTTGTGTTTACTTTTCAGCAAGTAGATAGGGAACAAAAATCTTTAACTGCAGATATTCAAAAACGATCCGATGAAACTGCTCGTAGAATTAATGATAATCTCAAACCTTACATGTTTAATACCTATTATGCTGATTATCTGCAAAAATTGGTTGATAAATATACTAATTCAGAAAGATTATTGGGAGTTGCAGTATATGATAATAAAGACAATTTATTGGCTCTTTCAACAGGATTTTCAACTGAATTTGCAAAAACAGAAACGCTACCTGCAACTATTATGGATGCAGATAAAGCAAATGGAAGTTTCGCATCATTAGATAATAATAGTGTGTATGACTACGCAATTCCTCTTCATGATTCAAAAGGCGCAGTTGTTGGCTCTTTAATGATTGTACAAAACTCGGGATACATTAATGATAGACTTTTTGAGATTTGGAAAAATAATTTATTAAGACTTCTTGTACAATCTGTTGCAATTTCTTTTGCTGTTTTATTTATTATCTATTGGTTTATTTCAAAACCAATTAAAGCACTCGCAGAAGCCATTAAAAATGCCAGAAACGGAAATATTGCAAAAGGCAAAATTGCAAACCATATTTTCTTTGAACCACTTATTAATGAATTCACCAGCATCTCAAAAAGTTTACAGGAAGCAAGAAGTATTGCAACCCAAGAAGCAAGACTTCGTCTTGAAAAATTGGATTCTCCATGGACATCAGAGAGGCTGAAAGAATTTACCAAAGACTTACTAAAAGACAAAAACATTTTTGTTGTTTCAAACCGCGAACCGTATATGCATATAAAACAAGGAGGAAAAATTTCTGTTATTCAACCCGCTAGCGGGATGGTAACTGCTCTTGAACCGATTATGCGCTCATGTGGTGGCATGTGGATTGCTCATGGCTCTGGTGATGCAGACAAACAAACAGTAAACTCTCATGACAAAATTAAAGTTCCACCAGATGATGCAAAATATACTTTAAAAAGAGTTTGGTTAACAAAAGAAGAAGAAAAAGGATATTACAATGGATTTTGTAATGAAGGATTATGGCCACTTTGTCATACGGCTCACACAAGACCTGTTTTTAGAAAAGAGGATTGGTACATGTATGAAAAAGTAAACGGAAAATTTGCACAATCTTTGTTAAAAGAAATTAAAGATATTAAGAAACCAATTATTTTAATTCAAGATTTCCATTTTGCACTTTTACCAAAAATGATTAAAAACAGCAGACCTGATGCAATCATTGGCATGTTTTGGCATATTCCTTGGCCAAATGCAGAAAGTTTTAAAATTTGTCCGTGGAGAAAAGAACTTCTTGAAGGAATGTTAGGTGCAGACTTATTGGGATTTCATACGCAACTTCATTGCAATAATTTTATTGATACCGTAAGCCATGAATTGGAAGCATTAGTTGATTTAGAATTATTTGCAGTTCAAAAAGAAAGACATGTTTCATTTATTAAGCCCTTCCCAATTAGTATTCCATTTTTAGAAGAAGCGAAAGAAAGCCAAGAAGAATTAGATAAAAATAGGAAAAAAGTTTTTGAAGAACTCGGTATTAAAACAAAATATATGGGACTTGGTGTTGATAGATTAGATTATACAAAAGGACTTTTAGAAAGGCTGCACGCAGTTGAATACTTCTTACAGACATATCCAACATACAGAAAGAATTTTACATTTGTACAAATTTCTGCTCCAAGCAGAACAACAGTTCCACAATATGTTAAATTTGCAGAAGAAGTAGAGAAAGAGGTTGAAAGGATTAATGCAACATTTAGAACGAGAGATTGGAAACCAATTATCTATTTAAAAAAACACCATACGCATGAACAATTACATAAATATTATAAAGCGGCAGACTTTTGTGCAGTTACTTCTTTGCATGATGGTATGAATCTTGTTGCAAAAGAATTTATTATGGCAAGAAGTGATGAAAAAGGTGTATTAATTTTAAGCCAATTTGCAGGTGCAGCGAGAGAACTTAAAGATGCAATTATCGTAAACCCGTATAATATAGAACAGACGGCAGAAAGCTTTAAAACAGCTCTCATAATGTCGCAAATAGAACAAACAAAACGAATGAAAAGACTAAGAGAAGTGGTAAAGAATTACAATGTGTATCGCTGGTCAGCGGAATTATTAAAATCCCTCATGACACTCGAAGAATAAAATGTAGTTTTACGAATAGATAATAGAACATAAAATGTAATCAATATCAAATAGTTAATTTGCCCTTTTAAGAAAATAAGAGTATACTAATTTTGGTATGGACAACACAGATAGTAATGAGAATAATTTAAAAAAAAATAAAAACGCTTATAAAGAAAGCCTTCTCTTCAAAAAACTACTACAAAGAAAAAACGCCCACAAACCATTAAAAATTGCATTTTTAGACATAGACAGCACCTTAACTGGTGATGAAAAAAGTATTAAACAAACAAAAATACAATTAAAAAAAATGGGGTATCAATTAGTATTTGTTACAGCCCGAACTGAAGAAATGGTTATGAGCGAAATAGAATATAAAAAATCAAAACAGCTCGGTTTTTCTCGACCAAAACCCTATGTATCATTAAAAAATGGGAAATATGTATATAAAGATCCTGCAAAAGAAAACAACAATTTTGTAAATCCAGATATTATTATTGGATCAACTGGAACACAAATTTTAATAAAACAGTCACAAGGAGGATACATTGCCGATACATCTTTTGAAAAATTATTTGGCGTATCTAGTAAATGCTGGAGAGAACAAACAAAAAAAATTATTGCCCAAGCAGATCCTAAAAAGAGAGCAAAATTTGCAACAATTGAATTTGAAGAATCATATAAAAACCATATTTCAGATATCTATCCTCCAAAATATAGAATTAAATTATTATTTAAATCAATTCTTGATAAAAAAACATTTATCTCTAATATAAAAAAGATTATTTCAACGTCATACATAACGCGTAAAGAATCTCGCTTTGAAAAATCAGGAATCCGCATTATAGATGAAAGTAATACATTACATAATAAATTCGCAATCTATATAACTCCGGCATTAGGCAATAAGGGAAATGCAGTTAATCATGTAGTAACAAATATTTGCCAGTATTTAAAAATTAGCCAAGATGATATCCATGTTATTCTGGCTGGAGATAGTTATCCTGACTTAGCAATGCTTTTTTATGGTGCAAAAGGAACAAACGCAACAGCAATTTTAGTTGGAGGATCACGTTTATCTAATATTTTAATTACAAAAGAAATAAATGAATATGCTGGTGAAGATTTATCCCTTTTTAAAAACAATATGCAAAAACATAAAGAAAAAATTGGATATTTTTATTTTACAGAAAATTTACACGAAATATACAATAGAAATATTGTTATTGGTGATTTAGCATATCCACATACAAAAGGTCCTGCAACTTTACTTGCTTTCTTAAATCAATCTCTAAAAAATTAATTTACATTTATTTGACAATTCTTCTTTTAGAGTGCCATACTAGGCTTAATGGATTTTCCTGAATCCAAAAATGTCCCTTCAATTGAGTCCCCATTTCCCTTTGACTGGGTAAATGTTTTATTTGGAATTGTCATTGGTGCAATTGTTCTCTTTTCTGCTACATTAGGATATTTCGTATTTTTTCAAAAAAAACAAACTGTCACAACATCTACAAAACCAGCTGCACAACAAACACTACAAGTATCTGCAATTATTTCTGGAATGATTAGTTTTAACGGATATGCTCCCGAAGGAGCAAGTATAGTAATGAGTCAAAGAAGTTCTACCGGACATGATGTATTTGCACCTTTTACTACAATTCCTGCAACAAATAATGCTTCTTGGGAATGGGGCGGCGCTTTTGCAGGGAGGTCATATGAAATCCAAGCAAGTTTGTTAGTTAATGGAAAAACGCAAGATGTCTCAAATATTTTACCGGTTGCCGCACCTGCAGTTAATCAAATTCTACACATCCAATCTACTATGACAGCACCACCAAAACCTGCAACGATTACGGGAATGGTTGGTATCAGCGGATATATTCCTGCTAATTCCACAATTTCTATTATGGGGAAAAAGGATACAGATCTAGATTTTGTACCAATTGCAACAGGTCTTGCTCCAATAAATAATGTTTCATGGTCATGGAATGGTGCTGTAACTGGATCACAATATGAATTTCGCGCATTTTTACAACAAGGAACAACAACACTTGTTAAATCAGAAAAAATACTTGTAAATGCTCCCGCACAAAATGAAATTATTTATTTAACATCTACTCTTACTCCTCCAACGCCATCACAAGTTTCAATAGGAGGAGTTATTAATCTAAATGGAACAATTCCGTCGGGAAGCGTATTGTCAGTTTGGTATAGACCAACCGGAACTTCCCAATTTGAACAAGTTGTTACTAATTTATATCCTCAATCCGGAACAATCTGGATTTGGAAAAACGCATTATCAGGATCTTTGTATGACATGCAGGCATCATTAACACAAGGATCAACTACCATTGCTCAGTCTTCTATTATCACTGTTCCTGCACCAACAGATAATGTTGTATTAACAATCAACGCTCCAGCCCCCCCACCTGCTCCGCAGGGAAGTAATACATTAACAAATACGTGCATAGGGAAAAATACATCAACCAATCTGTGGCAAGTACAAATACAAGTTAACAATAATGCTGTTATTCAAAATATGCAGCAGTATAGATTGATTATTGGAACAGTAAGCGGAGGCAACCAAATGTATGATGTTACAAATTCTGTTATTAATCAAAGTTCTCCGTCTATAACAACAGGCTTTATTTTTACTCCTTCACAGTCATATTTTGCACAGTGGCAATACGCAACCTGCAGTAACTGCAGTACATTTTCTCCATTTTCACAAGCAATTCAGATTTCTTGTCAGTAGCTATTTGATTTCTAAAATTGTATAGGTAACTTTTCCCTTTGGAACAACAAGTGTTACACTTTCTCCCGCTTTTTTCCCAAGAAGTGATTTGCCAATTGGAGAAACGTGAGAAATTTTCCCTTCAAGCGGATTTGATTCAAAACCACCAACAATTGCGTAGGTAATTGTTTGATTTCCTGTTGATAACACAACGGTTGTTCCAATATCTACAACGTCTGTTGATTTTGCTTCAGAAATATATGCAATTTTTAAAAGATTTTCTACAAATCGTAAATCTCGATCAATTTGTGAAAGTTTAAATCTTGCACCTTTATATGCACCATTTTCACTTAAATCCCCCATCTCTCTTGCTCTTTTTAACTCGGCAACTGCACTTGGTCTTTCTTCTAAAAGTTTTTGTTTTTTCTTGAGCAAGTCAGCATGTCCTTCTTGTGTAAAAGCTATTGTTTTTTTCATTTGCCTATTGTAACAAAATTATTATGGTATTGTTGAGGTTATGTAGGGAACCGAAACCTTATCTAATACACTAGAAATCGGATTCTCGGTTATTTGAACAACTTTTCCGTTATCTGGAGAAACAAACACAGTTCTACTAATATCTATTGGGAAAGAAGCAATAAAGCGCTTTGTTATTGTTCCGGGAACAGCATAACTAATGACCCCATTTGGCAAAGTGGTTATATACACCAACGTATCAAGTTTTTTTGTTGATACTCCATGCAATATATAATCCCATAAAGATTGTTTTCTATCTACCTTATTTAATTCCTGACTTTGCAAAGCAGCCTGCACGGCGTCATTTGGCATTAACGCTAATTGTTTGTCTTCACCATCTGGCCCAGTTACAATAATTGTCCCAAAAGGCAAATTTATACTTGTTGGCAAACTGGTAACTGCTTCTGTATCTCCTGTTCTAATAATAAATGTGCTTGTTCCATTTGCCATAATCGCCGGTAAATCTCCAAGCGCCATTAATTGCAGCAATCGCTGTGTTGCTGCATCACTTAATATTACAGAAGCACCATCTGCACGTTTTGCAACAATAACAAGTTTTCCATTTTTAATAGTTACCTGCACTTGAATTTCCTGCTGTAATTGTATACCCGTTAACGCAGCAGTTCCCTGGAATAATGGACCAGGAGTTGGCGTTGGTCCTCCTCTTTGCGTTTGTTGTGTAGTTGTTTGTGTTGTTTGAAAGAAAGGAACTGTGTTAAAAAAAGACTGGAAAAAATTTGGCTGCGATGTTGTCTGTGATGGTGGTATAGGTGTGTTAGGTACTTGTGGAGGTGGATTAAACTGCTGCGAAGTCTGAGACGTTTGCTGTGACGTTTGCTGTGACGTTTGCTGCTGTTGAGGTATAGGAGTATTTGTAGGGCTTTGTACATTAGTTGTCTGAGGGACAGAAGTTGGAGAACTTTGAGATCCCTGTGAGCTTTGGCACATCCCTGTAGACTGACAAACACCAGACCCGCCAATACAACCGCTTGGATTACTTGTACAAAGTCCTGCACAATATCCATTAGAACATAAATAGGGAGAATTTGGACATTGCTGTCCTTCTTGTACAGTAATGTTATTGCCATTTGCATCTGTAACACTGCAGTTAAACTGATCATTTAAATACGTAATTATGTCTTGTGTTTGCTGAGACGGTGTTGGAGTTGGTGTTGGAGGAGGAGCTTTATGTCCATTTCCCCCCTGCCCAGAAGAGCCCTGTTGATGACCCTGCTGAAAGAATCCAGAATCGAATCCAGCTGATCTTTGCGTAGTTTGGCTCCCACCTAAAGGAGAAGATAAGTCTTGTTTTCCCGATGTTCCTCCAGTAGGGGCAACAGGAAAATCTAATAAGATTACATTACCAGGAGTTGGACTAGGAGCCCCGGGTGCACAACATTCTGAATCCATCATTTGGCAATAACCTGCAATATTGTGAGTATTAGATGGACATTCATATTTATAACAACCTGCTCCTGCTGCTTGGTTACTGCAAGTATATGGATTAGGTGTTGGTGTTGGAGTAGATCCTCCACCACCTCCATCATTTATTAGCATTGCTAATTGATTCACCGCAGCACCTAATACACTTTGCTTAGGTTGAGTAACTCCTAAAGAACTAATAAGGAATAGCAAAAAGGTAGTAATTGTGGCAAAACTAACTAGAAGCGTAATCCTTTTGTGAAGGGTATTTTTTCTCTGATGAACTACAGATTTTTTTCTTCTTCTCACTCTCTTTAGTACAGCAAACTACAACTATATTGTCAAGAAAATAAGAATTGTTTAATTTTTAACTCTTTATCTAACAACTCTTTTAAATTCAAATCTTCTGAATACGCTTTCTTTACCAATTCCGCTACTTTTGCATAACCTAATATTTCGGAATATTCTGTTGCATACACAAAACTATAATCTAAATTTTTTTGTGTCTCTTTTTTATTTATTTGAATTTCGAGCAAACATTTTTCCCAAAACATATGCAAACTATTTGTAAATAAATCAAACATTTCGTATAAAGAAAATCCGATCATTGGCATTAAAGCTTGCAGTTGTAGTTGTGCATGCATTGTAGTTATATCAACAGTTGCTGCTAATCCTTTTATTTTAAAACACACCATATTTAATGCCTCAAGAATTGAAGGATTTACTTTCCCCGGCATTATTGAAGAACCTGCTTGGACTGCTGGTAATAAAATTTCATTAAATCCAGCTCTGGGGCCAGATGACAATAAACGCAAATCATTAGCAATTTTTATAATATCTGTTGCCAGACTATCTAATGCATTTGCTATTTTTTGCAAATCTGAAGAAGAGCTTGTCCCTTCAAAATAATTTTTTGATTTTTTAAATCCAAAACCAAACTCTTTTGATAACGCAGAAATAATATCCTTTCTAATTTTAGGAGTAATATTTTGTAAACTGCCAAGAGCAGTTCCACCAAACGGTAATTCCAAACATAATTTTCTTATTTGCTGTAAAAATAAAATATTTTTTTCTATTGTTCTCTCCCAGGCTGAAAATTCATTGCCAAATGTAATCGACAGTGCATCCTGCAAATGCGTTCTTCCTACTTTTTTAATTTTTAAAAACTCAACACTTTTTTTATGTATTGTTTTCTTAACAAGAGTAAGCTGCTCTAAAAGAGGAACAAACTGCATAATTGCTGTTAATTTAATAACACCGGGAAATGTATCGTTTGATGATTGCGACATATTTACATGATCATTGGGATGAATAGGACTATACGTGCCTTTTGCCACTCCAACAATCTCATTAGCAATGTTTGCAATAACTTCGTTCACCATCATGTTGGTAGACGTTCCTCCACCACTTTGAATAGCGTCAATTGGAAAGTACTGCATAAAAACAGTTTCTGAAGCAAGTAATTTATTGCAGGCTTTTTCTATTAACTCTGCTTTTTGTTTGTCCAATTTTTTATTTTTTGCATTAACAAACGCATAAATTTTTTTTGCTTTTATATAATTTTGAAGAAATAACAGAGGAACTTTTTGATTACTTATTTGAAAATTTCCTAAAACTCTTTGCGTATAAATACCATAATATGCGTTGTCTGGGACTTGCAGTGTACCCATTGAATCTTTTTCGATTCTTGTTTTCATAAACCGCTCAAAAGTGTAGCATATGAATT
>DASVYQ010000147.1:0-2322 GCA_036392095.1 Patescibacteria group bacterium | reverse complement strand
GTAATTTTTTTTGTATTGTAATTTAAAATGATAATTGATATTTCTGTCATGCTGCTTCTTCTCGTGCTAATTTATAAACCTCTTCTAATTTTTGAGTAATTGTAGGCCAGCTAAATTCCTTTTCAATAAAGTCTCTCGCATTTTTCCGTAATTTTTCATTTAATGCAGGATTTTTAAGAAGTCCAACAACATGAGCTGCTAATTCATTACTATCTCCTCCAACCAACGCATGTGTATCTGCTTTTGCACCAAGTCCCCCAATCCCAAGTTGTGTTGTAACAACAGGCAACCCACTTGCCATTGCTTCTATAATTTTATAACTACTTCCTCCACCAACCTCAATTGGAGCAAGTAATATATCAGATTTTTGATAAATTTTTTCAGTCGCATCAGGAGCATTTTCATCAATTAAAATGTCAGAAGAACTATATGTTTTTATATTTTCTGGAATATGTTTTCCCACAATCCAAAGCATTACCTTTTCATCTCCAGGAAGATTTTCTTTTATTTTTGGCCAAATCTCACTGAGAATTTTTTCGGCCGCATGCTGATTTTGGATCCATTTAAAATTTCCAATAAATAAAACTCGTTTTTCTTTTCTTATTTTTTGTTTGGCAAATACAAACTTTTTTATATCAACACCATTAGGAACGACAGCTGCATCAATTCCCTTCATCATCTTCTTATCTTCTTCTGAAACAGCAACCACTTTTGTTGCGGCTTTCCACCATTTCTCCTCAGCTAATTTTATTTTTGTAATATCTGCCAAAAGTAATGGACGTAAAAATATTGGTGCAGTATGAGCATATTTTTTATATACCATGTATTCAATATTATGTTCTACTAATACTATTGGAAGATACGTTTTAGGAAGATTTTGCGCAACATAAAATGTTTCGACATGAATAAGATGAAACGTTTTTCCTTTTAACTTTTCTATAATTATCTGCTTCATTTCAGAAAGAGTATGACCAACAACTAAAAAAGGTTCTTTAGAAATCGCTGTTTTTTGGATATTTTTTAAAGACCATTGTTTTTTTCTATCAATGGTAATTACTTCTTCACATAATTTTTTTACTTCTTCAATATCTTGCGCTGTTTGATATGTTCTTTTTTCACAAATAAGAGTAATCGAGTTATTTTTTGAGAGCTCTTTGAGAATATTGTACAGCCTTACATGCCCACCAGAATCCAGCGGATAGGGGAGAAAAGATGAGATAAGTAAAATTCTCATAATTTTTTGTGTAAATCAAATAATAGATACGCGCTCGTTGATCCGATAATTTTGTAATCATTCCCAATTCCTACATCTTCAGGTTTTGGATTAACTAAAACTAAATAACCTGCTCCCATTTTTCGTAGTTCATCTAAAGAATGCTCAAAACTTGGCCATCCTTGTCTCTGGGTATAATATAAAAATGTTGTATCCCCGTCATATGGAGCAATTACTTTTGCATTTTTGGGAGTAAGTTTTGCAACTGCATTTCCTGCAATAATAAGATTTGGATTATTTATATTAAAGTAATCTCGCACCTGAAGCCAACTGAACCAAAATCCTACAAGTATCAAAAAAATGACAATTACGTTTGCAATTTTCTCTGAGGTAAATTTGCCAATAAACATAACCAACCAAGATGCTCCAAAACCCATTAATAATGCAACTGCCGGCAGGGACACAATCTGATAGTAATCATGCTGCACATTTCCTGTTGCAATGACGCAGGTATAAATAACAGCCGAGAGAACAAATGAGAAGAAAAACCATTTGTCTTTTTTTGTTTTCCAAATCCCCAGTGATCCAAGTGCTACAAAAATTATTCCGACATATCCTCCAATTAATTTCGTCAACCGTTCATACCCCATCCATCTGAAAAATGAAGGACGAAACCTAATTCCATTCCCATTAAATAACCAGTTGTTAACAGGAATACCTTCCGGGTAGGAAAGCATAAAGTGTCGCCACCATATCAATGGTGCTACTGATAATAAAGCAAATATCCATAACTCCCACCTTTTAATAAATTTCCATCCCAATACTGTCCAAACTAATACAACCATTGCAAGTCCATAAAAGAGAGAGTACGGCTTGAGAAGAAGAGAACCTGCGGTAAAAAGAAGAGAGGCAAGCAAAAAAAGTATCTGAGGAGTTGTTTTTTTTCTTATTGCGTCTAACCATTTGTCCAAAAAAAACATACCCCCAAGAAGAGTAGAAACCATTGAAGTATCAGGAAGAATAGTTCTCCCATAATAAATATTGTAGGGAAGAAAAAGAGAAAATAATAAAACAAACCATGCAGCCTTTTCATTCGATCGTCTTTTTAC
>DASVYQ010000146.1:0-14391 GCA_036392095.1 Patescibacteria group bacterium | reverse complement strand
GCATTTTTAATTTTTTTGTCAATATATAATTTCTTTTAAGGAAATGAAGAAAATATTACATTAATTTAACGTATCTTTTGTTATTGAGTCAAAAAGTTTTAAAAAAGCACGATATTTTTGGTGTAACTTTATAGGCTTGTTCCACAATTTGATGTTAAATTGCATTCTTCGTTAACTAAAAGCAGATTCCTTTTTGATTCCGGGTCTTAAAACATCAAATGTTAGGAAGAAACAAAATATTACTAAAACAGCTCCAACAAGAAATGTTAAAGGAATAGAAATAGTTGCAATCACTCCACCTAAAATTGGGCCGACAATCATTCCAATACTTTGATAAGACGCATTAAGACCCATTATTGAACCTTGTGATTTTTCATCGGCCTCTTGAGAAAGAATTGTTGGAATAAGTGTTTGTGCAATATTATTAAACATTCCAAGAATTATTGATGCTACTACAAAAAGAACAAGCGTTTTAGAGAAAAACATAATAATAAATGAAATTGCCGTAAACAACATGCTTAATGAGAATGCTTTTTTAACTCCAAACATTTTAGAAAATTTCTGTACTAAAAAGGTTTGAGATAAAAGCCCCACTACACCAAACATAGTAAATAAAATTGCATTCTGTGTTTGATTAATTTTTAAAACATTTAATGTAAATGGCTGGAATCCATAAATAATTGCACACGAAAAAGCTAAGAAAAATATTAACGAAATTAAAAATGTAACACCAACATTTGGATCAAATAGTGTTTTCCAAAGTCTATGAAGATCAAATAATTTTCCATGCTTTACCTCTCTCATATGTTTATTTGTTTCAGGAAGAAATAATGCTGTTAAAATAACAGCAATAACAGTAATTATTCCTGCAACTATAAATGGTACGCCAGAACCAAATCCAACAGTTAATGCAGCGACAGCAGGACCGAACACAAAACCAAAACTAAAAGCAGCTCCGATCATTCCAAATGCTTTTGGCCTTTCTTGCGGTTTTGTTGAATCAGAAATTACAGCAAAGGCAACAGGAATATTCCCTGCAGTTAATCCATCTAATGCACGGGCAATAAAAAGGAAAACAGCATTTGGAGCAAAAGCCATAGTAAAAAAAGAAATTGCTGTACCTATAATTGATAACAATAACATTGGCCGTCTTCCGTATTTATCTGATAAACGGCCAATAATTGGAGTAGAAATAAACTGACAAATTGAATAGAGAGCAAACAATAATCCATTTTGAAAATCTGACAAACCATATTTTTTTGAATATGCATATAAAATTGGAATAATAATTCCATAACCTAACATGTTTACTAAGGCGATAAGAGCAATAATAAAAAGGCTTCTGTTCTTTTTAAACATATTTAAAATTATACCAGAGTTTTAGCTAACTGATACAATATAAATATGATTAACCTTCCTTTTATTCCTTATTTTCAAACGACAAGATATAAAGTCCAGACAATGATTGAACTTTCTCAGGTAAAACCTGGAGAAAAAGTTGCAGATTTAGGAAGTGGCGATGGAAGAATTGTTATTGCAATGGCACAAAAAGGTGCACAAGCATTTGGGTATGAATTAAATAGTGAACTTATAAAAAAATCAGAAAATGAAATTAATAAATTACATTTAGAAAATAATGCACATATTATACAAAAAGATTTTTGGCATGAAGATTTATCTATCTATTCTATTATTACTGTTTACCCAATGCCAGATATTATGCTAAATCTAGAACAAAAATTACTAAAAGAACTAAACATAGGAACTAGAGTTCTACTCAACTACTATCCCTTCCCTACTTGGAAAGAAGTTACAAAAAAAGATAATATTTATCTCTATATAAAATAATTCCTTACTTGCTTTCTTACAGGTATTTCTTTACGCTATATATAAATTCTAAAAAGGAGGTGAGAAAATTGGCAAAGAAAACACATCATACACATACTCATAAAACTTCAAAGTTTTATCAAATTAGCGTTATTATTGGTATTTTGGGAATTTTAGTTGGCATTCTTTCAATTGTATTTGTTAACCAACAAGTAAGTGCAAGTACAAAACTTGAATGGCAAAAAGAGGTCTCAAGAAAACAATGTGATGTTAAAGGAGATCCGATTATAAATGTAGAACAATCTATTGTTAATGATGCAGATTCCGGTCAAGCAGGAAATTATTGGGCATTTGATACTATTGAGAGACATATCAAGGTCTGGAAAAAATCAGATGCCGTATTTTGTGCAACAGTTACCTATGAAGGACGTTTTGCTGCAATCGCGGGTCAAAGAAGTCCTGGTAACACAGGCATTTTAACTGGATCTGAAAAAGGAGAATTTGAAGGAGGATATGTTGCTGCAATAACCGGCAGTTTACTTACCACCCCTTCCTTACCAACTCACGGATCTATTGGCAAAACAAACTATCAATGTGATGTTAATGGCAATTGTCCCGGTGCATTTGATTGGAGTACAAAATACTTTAATACCAATGCAACAGGCTTTACATTTAACCTTACTTGGTGGGGGTGGACATACAAAAACGGAAAACATGTTTGGGTAAATTCTATTGACGGTAATTCCGGAGATATTATTTAATCAAATTCTTTTCTAACAAACAGGCATCTTTTTAGATGTCTGTTTTGTTATTAAATAAGGGACAAGAATGTGCGGATATACTCGATAACCAATCTCCCAAATTCTGTTTCTGAAATAGTTTTTGGAAGTTGAATAAAAAACGTCTCAAAATACTCATAGAGTTTTGCATTTGCAGGATCAACATGTTGTAAAAATGTTTCTATTTCTCTTTCCATTTTTTCATTTGTATCGGGAATTGCGTGTCTAATTAAATTTGCTTTTGCAAAAGCAGCATCAACAACAAATTCTGCATTTTGCCATTTATCTTTTTGTGTTTTTGCTGTAAGTGGTTTATGAACCCAACTTAAGAAAAATTCATTCATGTTTTTTAATGGAAATGTTTTTTGTGGAAATTTTTTAAATACTTCAAAAGAAACATCATCTGCATAAATATCTTCTATGCAATTAACAATATTATGAAGAATATCGCTTTGAAATGAAGATAATTTTTCCCCTTGCAATGCATAATCAATAGCTTTTTCAAGAAGTGGAAAATTATGAGAAGGGTGTTTTTGTTCTGTTTGATAAATATGTCCCATTTCATGCACTAATAGACCAATAACATTCCCTGAATCAACAGCCATTTTAGAAACAACAATTAACGGTTCGTTATTTTTATTTACCGTTGTATACCCCATAAACGGAAGTTTTGCATCAATACCAACAAAAATATTTTCAGAAAGAGGAAATCCACATTTTTTTAGAAGCTCTTTTGCCTCTTCTTTATATATATCTAATTGTTGTGATTGTTGAAGTACAGGTTTCATTTTTTTAAGCGTTTTTTCATTTTAGCTAATGTTATTTTTAAATAACTTGCATATCCTTTAGGACTCATCCATCCAGTTGGACAAGCTACAACTTTTAATTCAGATTGTTTAAAAAACAAAAACTGGTGAGTATTGCTTGTTTTTCTCATAACTCGCACTTTAACAAGCCCATTTTTTATTTCCCGCACACGCCCTATTCTACCGTCTGGAATTTTTACACACTCAAATTGTTTCATATATATAGTATATATTTTCTTTTAGCGTAAATTTCAAGTAAAATTTATTTATGGATTTAAAACCACCCTTTGTGACAACACCTGTTGAAACAATAAAAAGTCTAAAAGAATTTATTAGTTCTAAGCCGGAATTAAAAGGTAAAAAAGTTATTGATTTAGGTTCTGGAAATGGTCGAGTAGTTTTTGAATTTGCAAAACTAGGATTAGTAGCAACTGGATTTGAAGAAAAAGAAGACTTAGTAAAAATTTCTCAAGAAAAAATGACAGAATCAAATCTGCAAAACGCACAAATAATAAAAGCAGATTATTGGAATCAAAATATATCTGCATTTGATATTGTCTATATTTATGGAATTCCCGCAATTATGGGGAAACTCGAAAAAAAATTACTGGAAGAGTTAAGGAAAGATGTAATTATTATTTCTAATGTCTATACCTTCCCCCATTTAAAGCTTAAAAAAACAATTGGTACATTACATATTTATTCAACTAACTTATTGTGATCAATGATTTAATTATATGTGTCAAAAAATTTCAAGTTGATATAAGTGGTGATTAGCGATGAGATGACGTATCTAAATCTTTTGAAGAATATAAAATTAATGTTGCTAATACCCCTCCGGCAGTTTCACTTCTTAATATTCTTGGCCCTAAACTAATTGTTTTTGCACCAAATTTTTTAGCAAACGTAACTTCTTCTTGAGTAAATCCTCCTTCAGGACCAATAAAAATTGCAACTGATTTTTGTGTTAGACTTTGCAAAGCAGTTGAAGGGAAATTATTATCTTCTTCTTCCCAAGCAATAAATACTTCTGAATTTGTGCTTGCTTCTTCCATTGCTTTTTCAAAAGAAGTTGCCTGCTTTATTGTTGGAATTTTTGCCCTCTCTGATTGTTCTGCTGCTTCCTGAATTATTTTTTGCCATCGATCCAACTTTTGATCATTTATATCTTTTGCATGAACAATAGACCGAGCTGTTTGTATTGGTACAAATTGTGATATCCCAATTTCTGTACATTTTTGTAAAACATCTTCAAATTTTTCTCGTGGAATAAGAGATTGAAAAAGGGTTATATTTGTTTTTGGCTCTGAAGTATTTTCCACTTGAGAAATAAATTTTGCGACAACAATATCTTTATTTATTTCTTCAAGAGCATAGGTAAAATCTGTTCCATTATTATTAGAGATAATTATGTTCTCACCTTTTTGCAAACGTAACACTTTTCCTATTTGCCAACCTATTTCTTGCGGCAAAACAACAGTTTCTGCTTTCGTAAAATTAATAATAAAAAATCTATGTATCGTCACTGTTAGATTATAGCAAAATGTCCAATTTTTGTAAGATTCCTGTTGGTTGCATTTTTATAACGGTTTTCATATAGTTACTTTGCTATGCAATCAGGTGCGTGGCTCCCTTCAAGCTATCACCTAAATAAAGTAGAAATTTTTAGCTCGCGGGTAAGTCACAATTATAAATATTTATCAGCCATTGATAAGCAAGTATCTATTGCCCCAGTTCTTAAAAGCAATGCCTATGGACATAACATAGTTGCAATGGCAAAAATATTAGAACTACTTTCTCCCCCATTTCTATGTGTATATAGTTTACCTGAAGCCTTTGAATTGTTAAAAGCAAATATTAAAATTCCAATTCTTATTTTTGGACATATAAATGCAAAACATTTAATTGGTAAAAAACTTCCCTTTTCTTATGCAGTATATGATACTTCCCTTTTGCAAGTAATTAATAAATATCAACCATCTGCTGGAGTACATATTTTTGTAGATACAGGTATGCACAGAGAAGGCATTTCTTTAGAAAAACTTTCAAATTTTATTATTCAAATTAAGAAATATAAAAATATTAAAATTGAAGGACTTATGTCTCATTTTGCCAGTGGTGATAAACCAAATCATGTATTAACAAAAAAACAAATACATAATTTTTTGAAAGCTCAAGAAATTTGTAAGCAACTAAAAGTAACCCCTAAATGGATTCATATTGGTGCATCAACTGCCATGATGCATTATAAAAATTATATAGGGAAAATTGGCAATATGGCACGAGTTGGGATTGCTCTTTATGGCATTGATCCTGAAAACAAAAATAAACAACTTAAACCTGTTTTACGCCTTACAACTACTCTTTCACAAATAAAAACTCTTTCTAAAGGAGAAAGAGTTGGATATGACTTTACTTTTACTGCTAAAAAAAATATGAAATTAGGTGTTTTACCAATCGGATATTACGATGGAATAAATAGAAAACTATCAAATAAAGGATTTGTATACCTTAATAATACAAAATGTCCTATTATCGGCAGAGTAAGTATGAATATTACAACAGTAGATATATCAAAAGTAAAATATCCTAAAATTGGACAAAAAGTAATTATCTTTTCAAATGAAAAAAATAAAGAGAATGTAATTAGTAAAATTGCAGTAACAAGTAAAACAATTCCTTATGAAATTTTGGTAAATCTTGCTGCATCAATAGAACGCGTTGTATTATAAATAATGCTACAATAATTATATGAAGAAAAAGATTTTTATACTTATTCCCTTATTTGGAATTGTTATTTTGGCCTTTTATATTTACAATGCCTCTTTGCGTAATGCAGTTTTTTTGGGACTCCCAACGGTTCCCTGCTTTGATATTACTCAAGCAGTAAAGCAAAACTATTCTTTGACAATCAATATAAAAATAAATGGCAAGATTTATCCTCTAGATTCTTCAATTGGCCATGATTATGGAAATTGTTTACATTCTATTTTTGTTAATGATAATTCTGGAAAAGTATTTGTAAAAGCAAATGATTTAGAGCAATATAATTTAGGACAATTTTTTGATGTTTGGCATAAAAGTTTTTCTAACAAACAACTTGGAGAATGTATCGCCTCAAAAACAGAGCAAGTTAGCGTAACTGTTAATGGTAAATTTATATCAGTGAAAAATGTAAGAGATATTCTTCTTTCTCCAAATGAGACTCTTTCTATTTCTTGCGACGAGTAGGTTTAAAAATCTTTTTTAAAATACTTCCAACCCAAGGAGCTAAATATTTGTCTATTGTTAATGTATCTGCAGAGTTAATAAGTAAAGAAAAAGAAATTCCATAGAGCATAAAATGAGGCCACAGCATTTCATGAAAATACATAAGTGACAGTGTAATAAATACCAATGATATTAAAATAGTAAACCGCATAGCAAATCCTACAATAATGAACAAACCAATTGTTACTTCAGAAAGTCCAGCTCCTGACGCAATAAATTCTGCCGAAGCATGAAAAAAATCTTTTAAATGATATTGGTTGTACACCCAAACAGAAAGAATTTGATGTTGAAACTTGATTGTATAGCCTGCATAAATAAGCGCTGCCCCATAAAGAATACGTACAATTGGGGTTTCATATTCTTTAAATTTTTCAAGTCCTTTTATAAACAATTTTTTCCCAAAAAATAATCGGTCAAAAGAGATATATCGAGAACCAAATAAAAGTAATACAATTAATTCTCCAAAATAATTTAAATATGTTAGTAGATACCATCCGTATTGCCATGAAACATAAAGAAATATTCCAATCCAATTAGTGCTGCAAGTTCTACAAAAACTCCAAAGATAACCATGAATGCTATAACAAATTCTAAGAATCTCACTATTTCTCCGCCAGGTAAATGAGCTAAAGAAAGCTCTGGCCCTAAAACTGCATTCGCTTGTGCTGCATAAAAAAACGAACTGCTGATCGCAAGACGGATAATTAAAGGACCAACAAATTTTGCCTTTTTAATTATTCTGTCTAGAATTGCTGCATATTTTGTAATAGACCAAAGAATAACCAAAAAATAAGATGAAATAACACATATGGTAATAATTGCAGTAATGGTCAAATATGAAGGATCAAAAAGTGCTGCAAAAGGGTTTATACTATTTATTTGTAAGCCTTTATCAAACTCTTGTCTTGTTAAAACATATGCTTCATGAGCAAATGCTGGAGTGACAAAAAAAAGAAAACCAAGAAAAAAAATAAAAGAAGACAGATATTTTTTCATCTCAATTTTATTATACACCCATTGAGCATTTTGTAAAAAAGCATTATGATAATAATAACTTTTATGCAGCACATTGCTATTTTAGGAGGCGGATTTGCAGGTGTTGCCGCCGGTATTTCATTAACAAAACACAAAATTCCCAATACAAAAATTACTCTTATAGATAGACATAGTTATCACTTATTTACCCCATCTTTGTATGAAGTAGCTACCAGTGAATCACCAACAAAAAATATTGCTATCCCCTTTAAAGAAATTTTTGATGGAAAAATGGAATTTATTCAAGATATTGTAACAAATATTGATACTAATAAAAAAATTATAACAATTAACAAAAAAAATAAAATTTCGTATGACTATTTACTTATTACACTTGGCAGCGAGTCAGCATTTCATCATATAGAAGGATTAAAGGAAAATGCGATTTCCTTAAAATCTTTAGAAGAAGCTGTTGCTATAAAAGACAAGATAAAACTTATGTGCTGCAAAGAAGGAAAATGCGATAAAAAAGTTAAAGTTGTTATTGGAGGTGGAGGTTTTTCCGGAACAGAATTAGCAGAAGAATTATTAACATATAATGACCGTTTAGCTAAACAGCACAATTTGGCAAAAGATTGTATGGATATTACAATTATTCAAGGTTCTGATAGATTATTAAAAGAGTTGGATAGTCATGTTTCCGATTTGGCACAAGAGAGGATAAATAATCCTCAAGTTCATTTTGCTTTTGGAGGCCATATTGCAAAAGTTACTAAAAATACAATTTATACAGATAATAAAAAGGAATACCCTTTTGATATTTTTATTTGGACCGGAGGTGTAACTGCAAATCATATTATTAAAGACTCACAAATTCCGGTTACTCCTCATAATCAAATTGCTGTAAATAATTTTTTACAAGCAGAACAATTAGAACATGTTTTTGCTGCCGGAGATGTGGCACAATTTATTGATCCTAAGACACAAAAGGCGGCTCCAGGAGTTGCACAAGTAGCAGAAGAACAAGGTGCAGTTGCAGGAGAAAATATATATAGAATGATTACTAAAAAGCCACTAGTAAAATATAACTACAGACATTTTGGATATATTGTTCCGATGAAAGGACGCTTTGCATCTGCAGAATTAATGTATGGGATTCATTTAGACGGATTTTTAGGATGGGTTTTACAACAGTTGGTATTTTTTAGATATATGCTGGGAATTCTACCTTTTTGGAAAGCATTTAAAAAGTGGGATACGTTTGAACTGCAATTAAAGCAATAAATTTAAAAATTTTGTCTCAAGTGATCCATTGCATATTCCAATGACCCATGGACTTTTTTACGAGGGTTAAAAATATTTTGAGGATCAAAAATTTGCTTTGTCTCTTCAAATAATTTTACAATTTTTTCTCCATACATTTGCTCTAAATAGGGAGTCCTAACTAAACCATCATTATGCTCTCCTGTTATTGACCCACCGGATTTTATAACAATTTCATAGACTTGCTTCGCAATTTCTGGGATTAATTTTCTAACCTTTGGGTTTCTTATATCAACAAGCGGAATTATATGATAGTTTCCATCTCCAACATGTCCTGCAACTGTAAAAATAAATTCTGGATGTTGTTTAATAATATCTGTAATTTGCGGAATTATTTCTGCAGTCTTTTGCGGATTAATAACAAAATCATCAATAAATGGCGCTGTATGTTTGTCATGAATTTTCTTTCTAAGTAAATTAAAGCTTTCTCGTCTTACTAACCAATATTTATTTTCTTGATTTTCTACTGCAACAGAAATTGAAGGATGAATTGGCAGTAATTTTTGTTTTAATTCAATAATTTTTTCATGAAGTACTTGTGGATCATCTCCGGTAAAATCAATTTGTAAAATTAATTTTGGCAATTTTCCTGTTGCCATCATAAGAAATGCAGGTAAAAATGCAAAACCTGCTTGAATCATGCCATTTATTCCTAATTGTTTTGCAAATTCTGGGAAAAATCGCAGAGCTAATTTTAATGTATTATCATCATAACTTTCAAAACTTTCCGGCTTATAGGGTAAAACTTCATTTATAATTTCTCCCAAATGACTCATATCTTTTAAAAACACGACCATCATTTGTCTATGTTTATGAATAGGAACTAATTTTAAGTCAGCTTCTAAAAGCATTCCTAAGGTTCCTTGTGCACCAACCCAAAGGCGTGTTAAATCAAATGTTTTATTTTCTTTATCATAAATATTCCATAAATAATATCCTGCCGAATTTTTTGAAACATGTGGTTTTGCTTTTTCTAGTTCTTCATAATTTTTTGTAATAAGCGTGTACATTTTTTTATAAATTTCTCCTTCAAGATTTTTTTGAAGCATTTTTTTCTTTACTTCTTTTTCTGTTAATTTTGAAAATTCATATACCTTTCCATCATGCAAAACTATTTTTACTCGTTTTACAAAATTTTCCGTTTTTCCATATTGCAACGACTTCTCTC
The DNA here is from genome assembly GCA_036392095.1 of Patescibacteria group bacterium. Taxonomy (GTDB): domain Bacteria; phylum Patescibacteriota; class Microgenomatia; order Levybacterales; family UBA12049; genus PPGL01. The sequence continues at coordinate 4,243 of DASVYQ010000146.1, read as the reverse complement.
CTCCCGAATTATTATTTACAATTCCTCCCATTGCACAAATACTTTTTGATGCAGGATATGATGGGAAAATAAGATTTTGAGCAAGCGTAATTTTTTCAAAATCTCTATAAAAAACGCCTGGTTCTGTTGTAGCAATCTCTCCATTTATTGTTGGGGTATGATTAAAATATTTTCCAAATGCCAAAATAATTGAGTCATTTATAGATCCTCCACCCATGTCTGTCCCTGCAGATCTACCGGTAATAGATAAATCTGGATGTTCTTTTTTATTTTTGGAAACAAAGGCAACGACATTTTCTACATCTATCTCATCTTTTGGAAAAACAACAACTTTTGGTTTTACTTCAAAAAGAGAAGCATCATGACTGTATTCCATTAATGACGCTTCGTCTGTAATTACATCTCCCTTAATAAGTTTTTTTAATTCTTCAAGCAACTGGTTATCCATATTATTTTTTTCTAGCTATCACTTTTTTAACTGCTTCTTTAATTGCATTTTTGCCCATGTTATATTTTTCTAGTAACTCTTTTGGACTTCCTGATTCTCCAAAGGTATCTTGAAGGCCAATAAATTCCATAGGTGTTGGAAGATTCTTGGCTAATACCTCTGCTATCAGCCCTCCAAGTCCACCTGCCACCTGATGATCTTCTACACTTACTATGCTACCTGTTTTTTGCGCTAGTGTTACAATCGTTTCTCCATCTATTGGCTTAATTGCACAAACATTTGCTACCAAAACTTGAATTCCCTCTGTCTCTAATTCCTTTGCAGCAAGTAATGCATAATACAACATATAACCTGTTGCAAAGATTGTTGTTTGTGGATTTTCACTAACCCAAAATGTTTGGATTTTTTTGGCATCAAATGGAGTCTCTTCTGTTGTTATTAATGGAGTTTTATCGCGGCTAAATCTTAAGTAAACGGGTCCATCAATTTGCGCTGATTGAATTGTTGCTTTTTTAGCCTCCATTGCATCGCATGGAACAAAAACTTGGATATTTGGCCAACAACGAGTTATTGCAATATCCTCAGTTGCCTGATGCGTTGCGCCATCTGGTCCTGTCATAATGCCACTGTGATGTCCGGCAATTTTTACGTTTGAATGATTATAAACGATTGTTGTTCTAATTTGTTCCCAATTTCTTCCTGGATTAAATGTTGCATATGAGGAAATATATGGAATTTTTCCGGTAACTCCCATACCTGCTGCAACTGTTGCCATATTTTGCTCTGCAACTCCGACATCAAAAAATCTATCAGGATACTTTTCTGCAAATTTCTCACATTTTGTTGATTCAGATAAATCTGCAGTAAGTACGACAACATTTGGATTTGTATCTCCTAAAACAACTAATCCTTCTCCATATCCACTTCTGGTTGGTTGCAGCTCAACTGTTTCTTCAAATAATTTCTGATTTAATTTTAAATATGGATTCAACATATTATTGCAATTCTCTTTTTAATGTTTCTTCAATTACTTGTAATTCTGCTAATGCTTTTGCTGCTTCGTCTGCATTTGGGGGTTTTCCATGCCACGTATAATTGTTTTCCATAAAACTAACCCCTTTTCCGGGAATTGTATCTGCAATAATACAAATTGGTTTATCATGAATTGCTTTTGCAGCATTTACTGCATCCAAAAATGATGAAATATTATTTCCATCTACTTCTATTGTTGCCCAATTAAATGCTTCATATTTTGCTTTAAATGGCTCAAGAGGCATAACATCTTCTGTAGTTCCATCAATTTGAATGTCATTTCTGTCTACAACCTGGATTAAATTAGATAATTTATATTTTCCAGCCATCATTGCCGCTTCCCAGGTATTTCCCTCTTGATGTTCCCCATCAGATGTTAAGCAATATATATAAAACTTTTTTTTATCCATTTTTGCAGCCAATGCAATACCAACAGACTGAGATAATCCCTCCCCTAGTGGACCTGATGTTGTTTCTAAACCTGGTAATGCAGATCTATGTGGATGACCTTGAAGTCTTGAATTAATTTTTCGTAATGTTTTTAATTCATCAACAGGAAAATATCCTGCTAATGCCATTGCAACATATCTAACTGGACAAATATGACCATTAGATAAAATTAAACGGTCACGATCTTCCATTTCTGGATTTTTTGGATCATGATGCAAAATATTAAAATAAAATGCGGTAAAAATATCTGACATTCCTAAAGGACCTGCAGAATGTCCTGATTTTGCTTCTAAAAGTGTTGAGATAATAAGTTTTCTAACTTCGTTAGCTTTTAATTCTAATGTAATAATTTCTTGGGCAGTAAGCATATTATTCTTTATATACAATCATTAAATCAGAAACATTTGATTCTAATTTTCCGGTATTTATTCCGTCTCCCACTTTTTGAAAAAATTCCAAGCTATTGTCATCGTCTAAAAAGGCTTTTTCGTTTAAATTAAGATTTTTTGCTTTTTCAATAGTTTGATAATCTCCAATGGCTCCGGCCAATTCCATAAAATCCCAACCATCAGAATCAAACGATACAATTATTGTAGTATTATCTGTTATATATGGCAATGTCCCTAAAACCAATGATTGATTGCGTCCTCCATTTCCTTTCCCGGTTACATGAACTGTAGTTTCTCCGCCTGCTAATAAAATTTCATGTGCATTTGTTTGATTAACTAAATCTTTTCCAATTGTTTTTGCATTACCTTCTAATCTGTCTGATAAAATTCTAGCATTTGCTCCTAATTCTTTTGCTTTTTGTTGCATCGCAGTAAGAGCTGTAACATTACTCACCATTAAAATGTTTGAAACTTTTGCAAAAACATTTTCATCTTTTGGTGTTTCTTCAAAATCATTCTCAGTTAACCCTACCGATTGCAATTGATATTTTTCAATAATTTGTTGCATGTCTTGCTTTGTTGAAGGATCTTTAACAGTTGGCCCAGATGCAATAACAGATAAATCATTTCCTGGAACATCTGAAAAAATTAAACTAACAACACTTGCCGGATAAAGTTTTTTTGCAAGTTTTCCTCCTTTAACATCTGAAACATGTTTTCTTATAACGTTCATTTCAGAAATCGTTGCTCCACTTTTTAAAAGTGCAGAATTAAGATTTGTTAATTGTTCTAAAGAAAGACTTTTTGGTTTTTCAAAAAGAACAGACCCTCCACCGCAAATAACAACCAAAACTAAATCTGTTTCTGAAAGATTTTGCATTGATTCCAAAACTTTCTGTGTATAATCAAGATTTTCTTGAGAAGGCAGTGGATGGGTTCCTTTTGTATAAGAAATTTTACTGAATGTTTCATCAACAACATCTATATCAAAACCCTTTGTTAATTTGTCTCCTAATTTTTGTTCTATAAATTTAGAAATCCCAGATGATCCTTTTCCAAAACCAATTAAAAATATTCTTTTATAAAAAGCTAAATCAAATTGCTTCCCCTGAATAATAAGTTGATTATTAGCAAGGACAAAATGAGTATCCATTACTTTTTGAGGAGAAATTGCTGAAAATGCTTCTTCTACTAAAGTTAATACAAGTTTTCTTCCAGGGGTTGTTGCCAAGGAATTAAAATTCTTGATGAAGGTCATGTCTATTAGTAGTGTACAGCGAAGTTTGTTTTAGGTCAATTATCCTAACACAGATTATACAACTTTGAAGATATAGTAAATCCCAAGATATTGCCTTGAAAATTACTTTTTTGGAGTAAAATTTAAAGCTGCAGAGTTAATACAAAATCTTTTTCCGGTTTCTGTAGGTCCATCATCAAAAATATGCCCTAAATGAGAGCCACAGTTGCTGCATATAACCTCTGTTCTATGCATAAAATGACTGTTGTCTTCTTTAAATTCAACACTTCCCTGCAATGACTTATCAAAACTTGGCCATCCACAGTCTGAATCAAATTTTGTATCAGAAGAAAATAAACTATTACCACAAGCAGCACAATGATACATCCCGTCTTTAAAATTTTTATAAAATTTTCCAGTAAATGGAGCTTCTGTTGCCCTTTCTCTTAATATACTGTATTGCTCAGGAGATAATTTTTTTTTCCAGTAATCATTTGTCTTATTTTTGAAATCATTTGTCATAGATTACACCTCTTTTTCAACCGTAATACTGCATTCACTTAAAAGAGCTACCAATGCCCCAATGGCAGCTAAGACAGGAGCAATTACAACGCCAACAACGCCAATGGTTAAAGGAAACTGAGCTATTTCCTTATTGTCTTTATCTTTAATTATTATTTTTCTCAC
>DASVYQ010000145.1:0-9484 GCA_036392095.1 Patescibacteria group bacterium | reverse complement strand
ATTATTTTTTGGAAAAAATAAAAAGAAAATCATTATTTTCCTTATCATTCTTGTATTAGTAATTGTTGGATGGAATATTTTTGGTCCAAAAAAATCCACTCCCTCTTATCAAACCGCAACTGTCCAAAAAGGAACTCTGGTTCAATCATTAGGAGAATCTGGAACCGTAGCCGTTGCTAACAGAGTAAGTGTTAGTACCCAAGCAAGTGGAGTGGTAACAGAAGTAGATGTTAAAAATGGAGATACGGTAACTTCAGGACAAACAATTGCAAAACTATCTTTAGATTCACAAGGTCAACAAAAACAAGCAGCAGCCTGGGCACAATATCTTTCTGCAAAATCATCTCTGGCAGCAGCAAATGCAACATTGTATAGTTTACAATCAACCATGTATACCAATTGGAATTTGTTTTATCAAAAAGCAATAAATTCTACATACCAAAATCCAGATGGCTCACCAAATAGTTCTAATAGAACCTTACCAGACTTTACTACCACACAAGATAATTGGCTTTCAGCACAAGCAAATTATCAAAATCAACAACAAGTTATTGCTCAAGATCAAGCATCCCTTAATAATGCATGGTTATCTTACCAACAATTATCAGATACCATTACTGCACCAACAAGTGGTGTATTGGGAGATATAAATATTGTTCCTGGAATGCAGATTACCAATACAACTTCTAGCTCTACAAACACAGTTTCTTCACAAACAGTTGCAAGCATTATTAATCCTGGCAATCCAGTCATTACTGTCAATCTTTCAGAATTAGATGCGGTACAAGTAAAAGCAGGTCTTAAAGCAACAGTAACATTCGATGCATTACCCAATAAAACATTTAGTGGTAAAGTTTTAGGAATAAATACTACTGGATCAGTAACAAGTGGTGTCACAACCTACCCAGCAATTATCCAATTAGATGTACCAGATGATCACATCTTACCTAACATGAGTGCAACTGCAAATATCATTATTGCTGTAAAAGATAATGTGTTAGAAGTCCCAACTGCTGCAGTCCAATCAACAGGCGGACAAAGCTCTGTACGAGTTTTGGAAAATGGGAAGATTATTACTGTACCGGTAGAAACAGGCATTTCTTCTGACACAGATACAGAAATTGTTTCAGGGCTAACTGAAGGACAAACTGTTGTAACTGGATTTACTGCAACTACTTCTTCCAACGGCTCATCTCCATTTAGCTCATTTGGAGGAAGAGGATTTGGTGGAGTCGGAAGAGGAGGATAATTCGTGACTACCAATATAACTATTCAAATTAGTAACATCTCAAAAATTTATAAAACCGAGGCAATGGAAACAATGGCATTAGATAATGTTTCTTTTGCAATTAATAAAGGTGAATTTGTTGCTATTATGGGGCCCTCAGGATCAGGAAAATCTACTCTTATGCACATTTTAGGAGCATTAGATACTCCAACATCTGGCACATATATTTTAGATGGAGAAAATGTAGAAAACTTAACAGATGATCAATTGGCAGATATTAGAAATAGAAAAATTGGATTTATCTTCCAGGCATTTAATTTGTTACCAAGAACAACAGTACTAAAAAACGTTATGCTCCCCATGCGTTATGCAGAAATCCCTTTAGAAAAACGTGAAGAAATTGCAAAAAAATACTTAGAAATGGTTGGACTTGGACATAGAATGTATCACACTTCCAACCAAATTTCAGGAGGTCAGCAACAACGAGTTGCAATCGCACGGGCGTTAGTTATGAGTCCAGCAATTTTATTAGCAGATGAACCAACCGGAAATATTGCATCAGCACAGGCCGAAGAAGTTATGGCAATTTTTCAAGATATTAATTCCCAAGGACATACTATTGTTATGATTACTCACGAGCCTGACATTGCCTCTCATGCGAAAAGAATTATTCATGTTAAGGACGGGAAAATAATAAAAGATGAAAAAAATATTCGTCAAAAAATAGCTAAACATAATAAAAATATTGAATAACTATGAAAGAATTTTTTGAATCAATTACAGAAAGTATTGGAACTTTAACCTTAAATAAGATGCGTACTGGTTTGGCAATTTTAGGAATTGTTATTGGTATTGGCAGTGTTATTGCATTAATTTCTCTAGGACAAGCAACACAACAATCAGTACAATCTCAAATTCAATCATTAGGATCAAATTTACTAACTGTTATTCCTGGTGCAACCAATTCTGGAGGAGTTAGAGGAGCAATCGGTGGAGGAACAACATTAACCTACGATGATGCAAAAGCAATTCAAACATCTGCACAAGTAACAACTGTTGCAGCTGTTGATCCAGAAGTTTCAAGAAGAGCACAAATTACAGCAGGAAATAATAATTCAAATACCCAAGTAATTGGTGCAACTACTGCATATGCTGAAGTAAATAATATAACTATGGATTCAGGCACATTTATTACACAGCAAGATGTTAATTCAATTGCAAAAGTTGCAGTAATTGGCCCACAAGTTGTTACAAATCTCTTTCCAAATAATTCAAGCCCCATTGGTCAAACAATAAGAATTAATAAAATCGCATTTAGAATTGTTGGCATAACAGCATCTAAAGGAGGTTCCGGATTTGCAAACAGAGATGATATTGTTGTTATTCCAATAACCACAGCACAGCAACAAATTTTTGGCATTGATTATGTTACAAGTATTGCTGTTTCTGCAAAAACACCAGATGTTATGACAACTGCACAAAATCAAATTGGATATTTGCTATTAGCTAGACATAAATTATCCGATCCGACAAAAGCAGATTTTAGTATTTTTTCTCAATCAGATATTTTAAGTGCTGCTTCTCAAACAACCGGAACATTTACTGCACTTTTATCTGGAGTTGCAGCGATTTCTTTGCTTGTTGGAGGCATAGGAATTATGAATATTATGTTGGTAACTGTTAATGAAAGAACCCGAGAAATAGGACTTAGAAAAGCTCTTGGTGCAAAGAAAAAAACCATTACTACACAATTTTTAATCGAAGCGATTATGCTTACCTTTATTGGGGGAATTATTGGAGTAATTTTAGGAATTACGTTTTCCTATGGATATTCTGTTATGACACGCTCTCTTTTTGTAGTTTCAATTCCTTCTGTATTATTAGCTTTTGCTGTTTCTGCAGGGATTGGCATTCTTTTTGGATGGTATCCTGCACAAAGAGCAGCAAATTTACAACCAATAGAAGCATTACGCTACGAATAATTATTGAAAGGAGGTGAAAAAATGAAAACAAATCAAACTTTAATTACTGTTTTAATAGCAATCATTGTTGGAGGAGCTGGATTTTTTGGCGGTATGCAATTTGAGAAATCAAAGACAGCTTCAAATCCAACAAACAATTTTGCAGCAATGAGAAATGGAACAGGAACACGATTTGGAAATAGAAACGGCAATGGCAGTGGTCAAGTTATAAGTCAGGATTCAAATAGCCTTACTATAAAATTAAATGATGGCAGTAGTAAAATAATTTTACTTTCATCAAATACAAAATTCAGTAAAACAGATGCAGCAGCTTTATCTGATATTAAAGCCGGAGATAGAATAATGGTAGTGGGTACACCAAATTCCGACGGGTCAGAAACTGCCGAAACTATTTTTATTAATCCAAATTTTAGAGAAGCAGTTACACCAACTCCTGCACAATAATATTTAAAGCCTGTACCCTGGCAGGCTTTGAATACAAGTTGACAAATAATTGTAAGAGAGATATAACCAAATTAGTATGCCAGCACAAACAGCAGAAGCAAAATCGCATACTCCTTTAGAGAGGATCGGTAGTGGAGCAGTTAGATTTGGTGCTGACTTAATAGGCCACACAGATATCCACAGAATTCCAAAAAGAAGAGACAGAGCTGAATCAGGTCCAGGCAAAGTTGCAGTTGGTTTTGGACATTTTTTAATCCCTGGAATTACAAAGGCATATTCATATTCATTTGAGAAACATAATATTGTTAAAAAGGGGATTGCATATACAGAGGGAGTTATTTTTGATGCAACAGCACTTATTCTTGCCATTCCGACCCATGGCATATCCTTAGCAGCAGAAAGAGGTTTAATTTCACTCCATACAGCAGTTGTAAGAGAAGCAAGATTTGGAGGCTCCAGAAGAGGAGCACAGCCTCAAACTCCAGCTCGAAGATAACTCAAGTCCTTGACAAATATTCTCTTTTAGTTTATATTATTATCTCTAACAATTAGAGTATCTAAATATTATGGAAATTAAACAAAATCCGATTGTTGAAGCAATTTTTGCCCTCTCTAAGCTCTTAAAAGAGCAGATAACATCTGATTTAAAACTTGTTCATTTAAGCGTACTGCAGCTTCAAGCTCTAGTTTTTTTACACCAACACCCAGACTCTGCAATGAGTGATATTGCAAACTTTTTTAAAATTGAGCTTCCTTCAGCTACCAGTTTAATCAATAAATTAGTAGATATGGATTTAGCTATACGAAAAGAAGATAAAAAAGACAGAAGACTTGTCAGAATTTCTGTTACAACACAGGGGCAAAATTTATTGGCCGAGGGAATGAAAGCAAGAGCAAAACATATGGAAAAAGTAGTTTCCTATTTATCAGAAGATGATCAACAAGCCTTACTTAGAATTTTACAAACTTTAATAAAAACAATGGAGGAACAAAATGAAAAATAAAAAATATTTATTACTAATTTTTGCATTAGCAATTCTTTCTATTGCAGCAACTGCAGGAATTTTAGCAACAATAACTAATTCTCAAAAATCTTTACATACAGAAAGTATTGCAGTGAAAGCTATTGGCACAACTATTGCAGCAGATGGTTCAATTCATTCTCAAAATGAAGCAACTTTACATTTTTCTAGTGGTGGTAAAGTTGTCTATGTTCCTTTTAAAGAAGGGGATGCGGTATATGCCGGACAAACAATTGCACAATTAGATACATACCCATTACAACAACAATTAACAGCAGCATTAAATACTTATAGATCAACTCGGGACAATTTTGATCAAACAAACGATAACGTAACAAATGGCATTCTCCAGGGACAGCAAAAAGCTAATTTACAAGGCAAAAATCTTGGATTACCAAGCACAACCGCATTAAATGCAGATGATAATTTAAATAATATAGTCAACAATATTGTTAAAAGAGTAGTTGATGAAAACCAGGCAAATTTAGATAACTCTGTTATTCAAGTTCAACTTGCAAATTATGCAATGCAATTGGCAACACTTACATCTCCCATTAACGGAGTTTTGTTACACGAAGATATTAATGTAGCTGGAGTTATGGTCTCACCAGCCAATGCATTTGTTGTTGTTGACCCAAATGCCTATGTATTTAAAGCAAACATTCCTGCACAAGATATTGATTTTGTTACAACAGGAGCTTTGGCAACAGTAAAATTAACCGGAAATAACCAAACATATACTGGAACCATTGTCAGAATTTACCCACAAATGGTAACGCTCCCAACAGGCGCAAACGTATACCAAGCAGATATTCAAGCAGATGGTCTTGCAAATGCAGCATATGGACAAACAGGAACAGTAACCATTGCAAGTACACAAAAAAGTGCAACAATTTTAGTTCCAACATGGACAATTGTTGGACATAACCGAATATGGCTTATTAAAAATAACAAGCCGGTTTTACAGTCTGTAACTATAGGAAATACTCATGGGAATTATACAGAAGTAGTACATGGTTTATCACCAGAAGATAAGGTTATTACAAATCCTAAAGCTGTTGCAGCAGAAAGGTATTTAGCAATATGAAAAAATTATTTAAGAAAATAAGAAATCCAAAAGTTTTACGAATTCTTGTAGCAATTATCATTGTCATTGTTGCTTCCTCTGCGTTTGCATTTTTGGCTCTTAAAATGGGAAGAGTTGCAATAGACAATTCTTTGGTCGCAGATCCTATTAGCAGTATCGCTTCTGCAACTCCTGGAACATTGCAAGAAACAGACGTATATGACAACCAACTTATTCAAAAAGGAGATCCGATTGCAGTGGTTAATGGCCAAACAATTTATGCACAAACAAGTGGATTAGTTATTATGGCAAATACGCAATTGGGAAGTATTGTTGGTCCACAAAATCCTGTTGCTCAAATTATTGACCCATCTCAAATGAGAATTGCAGGAACAATAGATGAAAATAAAGGATTAAGCGATATTAAAGTCGGACAAGTAGTTGCCTTTACGGTTGATGCATTACCTGGAAAAACATTCTGGGGATATGTAGATGAAATTTCTCCATCTGCTAAACAAACTCAAGTAACATTTAGTATCTCAAGTGAAAGACCAACACAACAATTTGTTGTCTATGCACGATTTGACGCTGCTAAATATCCGCAGATTAAAAACGGTATGTCTGCAAAAATGACCGTTTATACAAACTCTAATTAAAAGGTATGAAAAAAGCAGAACCCAAGAAACCAGTTAGAAAAGGGTTTCATAAACTTCAATGGCTTACCCTTGCAACATTAATGATTGCCTCATTTTTGGGAAGGCTTGATGGAACTATTGTAAATTTGGCACTTCCAAAAATTATTACTGACTTTGGAATTACCGTAAGTCAGGCTAGCTGGATTTCAACTGCCTATATTATTGCCAATGCTATTTTTGTTCCTGTTTTTGGAAAATTAGGTGATTTAATAGGTCGAAAGTCATTATATATTTTTGGGATTATCGGTTTTACCCTTACATCTATGTTAGCAGGACTTTCTTTTAATTTACCTTCTATGGTTTTTCTTAGAGTTTTACAGGCAATTACGGTTAGTATTGATTATCCAATTGCTTTATCTATTATTGCTTACACCTTTGAAGATAAAGCACAACGCGCACAAGCTATGGGTATGTGGTCAGCTGTTTTTGCTGCCGCTGCAGTTTTTGGTCCGCTTTTAGGGGGACCGTTAATTGACACGTTTTCATGGCGATCTGTTTTTTATATTAATGTTCCTTTAGGAATAATAGGAACAGTAATGGCAGTAAAATTTATAGAAGAACCTGTTAAAAAAATTAAAGGACTTAAAAATTTTGATGTTTTAGGTTCAATGTTACTCGGTATTTCACTTGGAGCAATGGTTTTGGTATTAGATCAAGGACAAAGCTGGGGATGGGGAAGTGGAACAAGTATTATTACGTACCTTATTACCGGTATCTCTATGATTTTATTTATCTTGCTTGAACTTAGACAGCCAGAGCCAGTTGTTGACTTAAAATTCTTTAAAAATCCAACATTTACTGCCTCCATTATTACCAGCTTTTTATCTTTTATGGGAATGATTGGCGGAATTTTTTTGATTCCTCTTTTTGCACAAACATATCTTGGGTATTCAGTTACAAAAACAGGTCTTATTTTTATTCCTATGGCATTAGCAATTGGGTTTGCAGCACAATTAGGAGGACGCTTGGCAAGTAAAATGTCGCCCCGTTATTTAACTGCAGGGGGGATGATGATAGCAGCCTTTGGTATGTTTTTGTTTTCTCGAATGGATATTCGATGGACTGAATGGGATTTAATTTGGCGGTTGTTTGTTATGGCTTTTGGGCTGGGTCTTGGATTAGCACCACTAACACAAGCTGCAACTAGTACTGTTCCAATCCATGAAGTAGGTATTGCATCATCTGTTTTAGCATTGGCTCGTAATATTGCTGGAGCATTTGGAACAGCAATTTTTGCCACAATTTTGTCTAACAGTATTACAACAAGCCTTATTAATATTCAAAACTTTTCTGCTGTAAATACAACAAATCCTGTAATTTTACAGCAAGTGTATACTCTTATGGCAGTAAAGGCAAATATTGTTGCATATACTGTTGTTTTTAAATGGGCTGTTTTCTTTATGTTTATTGGTGCCTTATCAGCACTTTTTGTTAAAGAAAGCAAAAAAGATTTCGCTGGGAAAATTGATTTATCCGAACACCCAATTGAAATATAATACAGGAATAGTGCTATACTAAGTACGTATGTTTTTTAAGGGATTATATAGCATACTCTTAGGGTTATTTTTAACAGTCTTTATTTCAGTTGGTATTGCTACATTTTATCCTCAACCATCCTTTGGTCCAATTTCCGCTTGTGCTATTCAACCTGCAAGTGAACAACTAACAAATAATGCACAAAACGAATGTACGATTGCACTAGCTGCACAACAAAAAAAACAAGATTTCTATATTGAAGTTGTATCTTCAATTGCACTTATTAGTGCTGTAATTTTTTTTGCAATCAGCATGTTTTTGGAAAAAAAGAAAAATGTATATTCCTACGGATTTTTATTCGGCAGTATTTTTACGCTTTTGTATAGCAATGCAAGAGGACTCAATACTTCTGCACAAACATTTAAATTTACCCTTATTACCATTTCTCTTGTATTAGTATTAGTAATAGGCTATATTAATTTTATAAAAGCCCCTAAAAAAAAGAAATAATGGATACAAACTCAGCAATTTCTGTTACAAATTTACAAAAAAAATTTCATGATTTTGAAGCTGTAAAAAAAATTTCTTTTAATGTAAACAAAGGAGAAATCTTTGCATTTTTGGGACCAAACGGAGCAGGAAAAAGCACCACTATAAAAATGTTAACCACTATTCTTACCCCAACAGCAGGTGAAATTGTTATAGAAGGATTTAATGCACAAACGCAAAAAGATAATGTTAGGAAAGCATTTGGAATTGTTTTTCAGGATCCAAGTTTGGATGATGAATTAACTGCATATGAAAATATGAAATTTCATGCTGTTTTATATGGGGTTAAAAATGAAGGACAAGAAGAAAAAATTAAAAAATTAATGGAGTTTGTAGAATTGTGGGACAGGAAAGATCATTTAGTAAAAACATTTTCAGGCGGGATGAAAAGAAGGCTTGAAATTGCCAGAGGGTTATTACATCATCCAAAAATTTTATTTTTAGACGAGCCGACAATTGGTCTTGATCCCCAAACAAGAAATCATATGTGGGAATATATTTTAGATTTAAACAAAAAAGAAGGATTAACCATTTTTTTTACAACTCACTATATGGAAGAAGCAGAAAAAATTGCCAACAGAATAGCAATTATAGACCATGGACAAATAATTGCCCAGGGGACGGCAAAACAATTACGAGAACAAACAAAAACAAAATCGTTAGAAGAAGCATTCTTGTCTTTAACAGGCCATGAAATTAGAGATGAGGATGCATCAGGAACAGACAGGCTTAGAGAACGAAGAAAACTGTGGAGAGGTAGATAAATGAAAGCAATTTATATTTTGTGGTTGCGTCAATTAAAAAGATATATAAGAAATAAATCCAGAATTATTGGTTCTTTGGGACAACCATTGTTATTTTTAATAGCACTTGGCTTTGGAATTGGACCTTTATATCAAAAAGCGGCTCATGGAAATTATATTGAATTTTTAGCTCCCGGGGTTATTGCCATGGGAATTTTATTTACTTCAATCTTTTCAGGTATTGAAATTATATGGGACAGGCAATTTGGATTTTTAAAA
>DASVYQ010000144.1:0-2371 GCA_036392095.1 Patescibacteria group bacterium | reverse complement strand
GAAAGTAGAAGAGTGAGCCCTCTTAAGGATTCTCTTGAAGGGTTGAGTAATCTTTTTACCATACGAATAAATAAACAAAAAGGGAAATATTAATGAAAAAAATCAAATTCCTCATCTGGGGATACATTGCAGTTATTGTTGGAGTTTTTTTATATTCCTACACTCAAGTTGATTTAAGTCTTACTCTTTCCAGAGCTTCGATCTTTCAAACAATAGAAAAATCATTTCAATATATTGGTTATTTTAATCGACCTCTCTCAACCTATTTGTTTTGTTTGCTTTTAGCTTTGCTTTTTATTTTTTATGGAGTGTTTTTAAAGTTAGCAAAAGATAAAAAAATACAGCTTTCCCAATTGTGGAAGATATTTATCCCAATTAGTATTATCCTTGCCCTTTCTTATAATGCGTTTTCCTATGACTTATTTAATTATATTTTTTACACTAAGATTATTCTTCATTATCATCAAAACCCATACTTAGTTGTAGCTTTAGATTTCCCTAAAGATCCAATGCTTTCATTTATGCATTGGACGCATAACACATATCCGTATGGTCCTTTCTGGCTTGTCTTGACTGTCCCAATTGCATTTTTTGGATTTAATTATTTTCTTCCAACATTTTTTCTTTTTAAGATTTTTAGTCTTATTTCTTTTCTTGGTACAGTCTATTTTATCAGTAAAATTCTTAAGAAAATTGCTCCAGAGTATCAAACTATCGGAACTGTTCTCTATGCGCTTAATCCATTGGTTTTGATAGAGAGTTTGGTTTCGGCTCATAATGATGTTGCAATGATTTTTTTAGCTGTTTTGGGCATTTATTTACTTTTAGAGAAAAAATGGTTAGTGGGATTTGGAGCTCTTATTCTTTCAGCTTTGACTAAGCAGGCAATGGTTTTTTTGCTTGTTCCAGCGGGTATCTATGTCCTGCAAATAATATTTAAGAAAAACTTTATTTCTCAAAGATTATTTCTTCTTTCCTGTACACTATTCATGATTGCTGGGTATATTTTAGTAATAACGAAAATAGAAATTCAACCATGGTATTGCTTATGGTTTTTACCATTTATTATTTTTACTCGACCTAATAAATATATACTTTGGTTGGCAACGGGGTATTGTATGGGGACACTTCTGAGATATTCTCCCTTTCTCTGGCAAGGAGATTGGAATGGAATGGCTCCAGTCATTAAAACGTATGTAACACTAATTACGCCTTTTGCTTTTCTGATAATTGGTTTCTTGTGGAATATTATTCCCAAAGCACATGCAAAAGCATAAATTTTTCTTAACATTTCTTTTTTTATTTCTCACCGGTGCAATTTTTATTTTCCACGTGGCGCAGGTAAAAAAAGATATTTTTACAAAATTTAATGGATCGTATTGGACTCAAAGATATAATCAGTCTCAGTGGGTGGTTCCAAATTCAAAAAATTCAATTGGAGATGATGGCTTATATATGTATGCTGGGTATTCATATATGATGGGGTCTGATCCTAGTCTTTTAAACGCAGAACTCCCGCCTTTAGGGAAATACTTGGTAGGATTATTTGAAATAACCACAGGATATACTGGGACCTTCAGTTTATTTTTTACTGCTCTTTCATTAATTCTTTTTTTCTTTGTCAGTAAATTTCTTTTAAAATCGTCTTTATGGGCGAGTGTTAGCTGTTTTTTATTAGCTATAGATCCATTATTTATCGCGCAAATCCGTGCGGCATATTTAGATACGTTGTATTTAAGTGTTTTTTTAGGAATTGTTCTCTCATACTTTTATAAAAAATATTACCTTGTGGCAATTCTTACAGGGTGTTTTATGGCAGTAAAGTCTCCATTTCTCGTTGTTTTGGTTTATATTGCTCTTTTGGGAGGAATGTGGCTGAGAAAAGAGTTTAGAGTAAAAAGAGTAGCAATTATGATTGCAGTAACAGTGGTTGTTTATCTGGCAACATATCTTCAAACGTTTCTGCATGGCCATGATTTCATCTATTTCTTAAAAGTTCAAAAATATATCCTTCACTTTTACTCAGTTGGGGCAAAAGGAGTTATTGGGGCAGTATATCCAATGCTTTTGACCGGAACGTGGTACACATGGTTTAGTCCTGTACAGCATGTGGCTGAATGGAGCCTTCTTTGGGGAATTGCTTTTTTGGAGAGCATTATTGGGATTGTTCTTTCAGTTATTAATAGAAAAAAAGAAAAAGAATGGCTATTTGTCAGCATATGGCTTGTTGTTTATTTTGCCTTTTTGACCATAACTCCTATATTTGCCAGGTATTTGCTCTTAGCACTTCCTTTTCTGTATAATCTGTCTATATGGGTTTTCTTAAAAAGTACCGTACACAATTCTTTGTTTTCTTCTTACTTTTCATAGG
>DASVYQ010000143.1:0-8506 GCA_036392095.1 Patescibacteria group bacterium | reverse complement strand
AAAATCCAAACCGCTGAACCGTTGGCACCCAGAGTGTTCGCGAAAAGCTGTTTTGCTTATTCAGAAACTCTTCCAGCTGCACGTAGGACTGTGGAACCTGATGTGGTTGAAAGGTTCCACCCAATTTCCCAAAAATTGCCGGTCGAATAAGAAATAACAAATAACCAACAATTACAACAACAAAAAGTTGAGGAATATATCTTTTCATGCAAACCTCCTTTGCAAAAATTCATACACTTTTCCAGTGGTATAGGGAACAAGCATAGAGTACGAGAGAGCAATAAGTAGATACCACTTGGTCGGATCTCGAAACATAATAAATCCGGGAATATGTGCAAACATCCATAAATATAATCCACCAAATGGCTCATTTGCTCCCTTTGCAAGAAATGCGCCAATTAAACCTACCAATACAAAGAAAAGTACATACAGTTGCTCTTGTTTTTCCCTGAGCGAACGAAGTGAGTCGAAAGGTTTAAGAAATAATAATGATCCATATGCCAGTATGGGCAACACTAAAAATTCCGGTCGCATAAAATGAGTAAGACCGAATATATTTTCCGGCCAGTTGGGATGCAGTAGTCCAAATGCGTCCTCAAACTTTGCGAAACTAAAAAACTTTACCGCACCAGCACCTGTATAAATTGCTCCAAATTCACTAATTGCTGCACCATGCGTTAGATAGGTAGGTAGCAGCCAAAAAGCATGCAAGCCAATAACAGACAATATGATTACTGGTAAAAAATAGAGATATTTTTTCACCTTACCCAGATTAGCAGAAAACAACTTCATCATTATCCGCACTGAGCAAACAAGTAGCATCATATATGCAATTCTAATATCCAAAAGAAAGACTATTGAAAATATCACGGAAAAAAAGATGGAACGTTTTAAATTAGGTTTTTCTAAAAAATTTTCTAAAGCAAACAACATGAGTGGTGCCAGAGCATAAGATAAAGCAATACCCATTTGCCCTCCTGCAACCATGAGCAACGCATAGGTATTACATGCATAAAGCATACTAGCAACTTGTCCCAAAAAATAATTATTGAAGTATTTCTTGTACAAGAAATATGATGACGTAATTGAAAAGATTATGTATGGCAAAAACCACACTAAACGCACATAAGTCTCCCAATTAATAAAGCTAAATACTTTAATTGTTGCCGTTGTATACGCCTCGAGCCAAAGCGTCGGCAGCATACTGCTTCCCATACCGCCATTTCGCATGTCCCACGCTGACAAAAAAGAAATAGTATGCATGAACTGTGAATATAAGTAGATTAGGTCGCCACCAGCGATGACAGGAGAAAAAAACCATTCTTTGAATATCCAGAAAAACACAACAAAGAAGATAATTCCGCCAAAAACTTTATTTTTTTTCATTAGTTAGTCTGAGAGATTTCTTTACGGACTTGACTTGATATATCTGTAAACGTAAATGTATTTTCATTATATTCCAAACCTATCACATCAGAAAGTGGAATGTGATACTTCACTACATTGCTTCTTAAAAGATCTTCATGGATAAAATAACCAAATCCATACCCATTCATCTCTTTATACCCTTCGGCACCATAGTCCCACAGAAATTCTATCCCATTCTTTTGTTTTCTAAAAAATCGTGCATATGCAGTCTCATTGCGTCTTGCATATTGCAAAAGAAAGATATATCCCGGCCCAGATGAAAATGGCAACACAACTGTGTTAGGTATACCAAACTGCGCATTTCTATAGCAGACTGTTTTACAACGCACATAAATAACCGCTTTCTTTGGTATTGTTGGATACAATTTTTGCAAACTTGAAAGAATACTTTTTCTGGCATTTCCCTGTATAACCCCGGTATCTATAGTGCTTCGTATGCCTTTGTATGAAAAAAATAAAAAAAATATTATTAGAAGAACACAGCCGGCAACAATGTACTGTTTAAATTTCTTTTGCTTTTGTAGTAATTTTTGTATTAAAACAGAAGATGCAGTGACAACGGCCAGTAAAACGCCAAAACTGGGAAAATATAAATAGCGCGATTCCAGAATATCCATTTGTCTTCCAATCGCAGACAAGAGAATGCTGTATGCAACTGCCCAACCAACTCCAAAAATAATCAACTTTCTTTCTGTTTTTTTGGACAAGCGATATCCAGCAATAAGAATGCCTGCAAGCAAAACATCTATTACTATAAATGCTGAAGGCAAAAGGATTTTGAGCGCTGTATTCAAATCTATTTGAAAACCTACAAACTTCTGTGCAAAATTCCAGACAAACATAAGAAGGCTATTTCCGTCAATAAAAGTTTGTGCAAATATTTTAGGTGCAAACCAGACAAGATTTATCAAAAAAGTTACCCAATAACTATCTTTTGTTAGAGAAATTACATGCGGAGTAAAAATTTGAAGCGCAAAACGGAAGAGAAAAAAGGCCGCAATTATCCCACCGAATAAACCCAAGCTTAATCTATTTTCTTTTTTTAAAAACTTTTTAGCAAAAAGCACTGACCACAGTGGAAAAAGTAAAATAATAAGTAGACCATCTTCCCTAAGCCCTACTGAGAGAAAAAATAATGCTAATAAAATGAAAACATTTTTAATTGTAAACCGAGGGCTTGAAGAGATTTTTTCCAAATAAACAAAAAAAATCATTGTTGCAATAAAACAGGTCACTGTTGCGGGAAATATTGCTAAATGCAAATAAGCCTGTGAGGTGTTAACGTTAAAAGCAAAAAATAGTGAAAGAATAACACTTAAAAACTTTTTCTTTGTTAACTTTACATAAAGCGTATATACAAGGAGTGTTGCGAATGCGTGTAGAATTAAAGAGGTAATTGCAAAGTATTGCGCTTGATATTCAAACAATTTATAAAGCCCAAAATAAAGTAATTGACTAAAAGGCACAAAATGATATGAGCCTAAAACGCCAAACCAACCAATCGAACTCCCATGACTTAATGCAATAACTGTACCAAATCCGTTCCACTCATCTTGCTGAAAGAAAGTATTCCAAAAATTTCTATCAAAAACAGATAAAGAAATGAAAATAATTAAGAATATAAAAATATTTCTCTTCATTTGTATGAAATATCTTGGTTTTGAAACCTTGTAAAATACGCATCTTTCACAGCATGCTCATAAAGCAAACTAAATTTCTTTCTTTTACGAATGAAGTATTCCCAAACTAAACTACCATACAGAATTGGCATTGCATGTACTGCCCTCATTTTTACTCTTTCTTTAATACTAGCTCTCTGTTTCATAATGTGTGGCAATAAGCATATCAAGGAAACATATGCCTTTATTATTGTCCATGAATATGAGGGATATCCGTTAAGCGCATAGTAGAAAAAAGATAAAACATCCATTAATATTCTAGGCATTATAATAGCAAATAAAATTTTTGTAGGCCAGTTTTTGATGACAAGAATTAAATGATTCCTGTGAATATAAAACATCTTTTTGTTTGGACTTTTTCCAATTACTCCTCCACCATAGTGATACACGACAGAATCGGGCACAAAAACTATCTTATATCCACTGCCATATACTCTCCAGCAAAAATCAACATCTTCTGCATAGGTGAAATACATTTCATCAAAAAAACCTATTTTTTCTATTACTTTTCTTCTTGCTAAGAATACTCCTGCCCAAGCAACTGGAATTATGCTATCGTATTGCTTTTCATCTTTTTCTACATTAGAAAAAATTCTTCCTCTTGCAAATGGATAGCCAAAAATATCTATAAATCCACCCGCTGCTGCTGCATATTCAAAATATTTTTTATTTTTCATATCTTTAACCTTCGGTTGACAGAGCGCAACATCTTTGTTCTTTGTTAATGTATGAACTAATGGAGTTAGCCAATTAGGATTAAATTCCATATCATTATTTAGAACCATAATAAAATCTCCTGATGAGTGTTTGAATGCAATATTCATTCCCGCAGCATATCCAGCATTTGTTTTATTTTGGATAATTTTCACTTTTCCCTCAAAGATTTGCGAAATTTTCCCTGCTTCATTTTCCCTAGAACCATTATCTAAAACAATTATCTCGTAGTTTGGATAATTAGTATTTAATAAGGATTTAATACACCTTTTTGTATAAGAAAATCCATTCCAATTGAGGAGCAATAAAGATACTTTTGGATGCTTCATTGGCAAATTATATAATATTAGTTAGGGAAAGATAAGACTATTGTATAGTTTAAAAAAAATATCTATAATGCCTTATTGTGATTACTCCATCTCAAAAAGCTAATGCAAAAAAACTTCTTAAAAATTCAATAATCTTAGTGACGGGTGGAACTGGTTCATTTGGAAAAACAATTGTAAAAGAATTATTAACCTATAAGCCCAAAGAAATACGCATTTTTTCCAGGAGTGAAGATAAACAGGAAAAAATGGATTACCTATACAATAGCAATAAAAAACTACACTTCATCTTAGGGGACGTAAGAGATACAAAACAAGTAGCGCACGCAATGAGTGACGTAGACTACGTATTTCATGCTGCAGCACAAAAGCAAGTACCACGAACCGAATACAATGTACTAGAAGGCATAAAAACAAACATATTGGGAGCCCAAAACGTTATTGATGCATGCATGGATACTCCAAGTGTTAAAAAAGCCATTGCAATCAGCACGGATAAAGCAGTTGAGCCAATTAATGTAATGGGGATGACAAAAGCGCTACAAGAAAAGCTGTTTATTGAAGCAAATTTACATGTAGGAAAAAGAAAACTCGCTTTTTCATGCGTACGATATGGCAACGTTCTTGGATCTACTGGCTCCGTTATGCCTCTTTTTGCAAAACAAATAATAGACAATAAGAATCTTACAGTCACACACAATGACATGACGCGTTTTCTTATAACTTTGGATGAAGCAGTACAGTTGGTAATTCTGGCACTTGTAGAATCAAAGGGGGGGGAGATATATATACCAAACATCCCATCCCATACGGTTGTTGATCTTGCAAAATCCATGCTTCAACTCTTCAAACAAGAAGGAAAACTTGATATCATAACTACAGGCATTCGAGTAGGTGAAAAGCTACATGAGACACTCATTTCACCCACAGAGTCAGTTCGCACAATCGTAAATAAAAATTTCTATGTAATCCTACCAGATATCTTTCTACCACAATCAAGGATTAGTCGAAAAAAAATTACAAACCAAAAAATGTTTAGATACTCATCAGACACTGCCAAAAAGATGTCTCAGCCACAATTATTGATAACTCTCAAGAAGAAGGTAAATATTTAAAATCATAAATCATTTAACATCTCATCAAATGTAGGCAATTGCAATTTGCCACAAAATTCATAAATAGTCGTCAACCTCCTGTCTACCGGATAAGATTTAGTTTTATTCACTTTTATATGTAAGTTATATTTTTTGATGATTTTTTTTATCATTTCATATTTCGATATGTCCGTAGAGTAAACATGAAATAAACCTATTTTAGGGAAAATATTTCTATTTTCAATTACTTTTTCACATACTAATGCTAGCTGCCTTGTCGTAATGCCATTCCAATAATGATTAGAAAATCCATTAATAGTTTTTCCTTCTTGCTGTTTCACCCATTCTAAAAGAGATGCATAGTTTGAAATTTCTGGACCTATTATAGAAGTCCGCAGAACTAAAGAGTTTCTCTCTGGTTCTCCAATACTTTTAGACAATCCGTAAAGATCATTAGGAGCTTTTATTGAAACTTCTGAATATGGAGCCCCTTCAATCCCATTGAAAGCACAATCTGTAGTTATATGAATTAATTTTTCTCTATACAAAGAACTTAGAACATGAGGAAGTATACTATTTACAAAAATAGTTTCATTCCAGTTATTCTTCGGGCTCTGTCTAATAATGCCTGCTGAATTAATTACATAATCAACATTTCCTACTTTATTTAGAAAATCGTTTTCATATTTTCCTATTACAGCTTTTCGAATTACGTTTTTGTAATCTAATTTAAGTTTTAATAAGTCAAACTTTACTGTTTTAATTTTTTTACTCATTCCATAGGTACGAAAAAGTTTTTCTAATTTCTGCTTATTTCTGTAGACAAGAATAACTTCATATTTATCTTTTAAAACGCTATACAGCATGCTTCCCAACATACCTGTCGATGCAGTAATAAGAATTTTTTTCATGTTATTTTTTTGCTGTAACAAGAAGAATATTACCTTTCTGAAGAAAATAAAATATAAAATCGAAATAAAAAATTTGAGAGAATAGTTTTTGGAAAAATTGGCTTGACATAAATATGCTATTTTTCGATTTTTGATGTTTCATATTTTTAGAATTTTGCATTTTTTTTAAGAGATATGGAACATATATAAATTTGTGCCACAAATTATTCAATGGAAATCCTATAAAGTTACATGAGATATTGCGAAAGTGCTCATCCTTAAACTTTTGATAGAGATCTGCTTTAGTGTACCTTCTTTCATGTCCGGAGATATAGTCACTTATATCCCAATTTTCAGGATGTCCTGGAGTCGTCACTATACATACGCCACCTGGTTTTAAAACTCTTTGTATCTCTGAGAGTGCTTTTTTATCATTCTTCATGTGTTCCAATACTTCTCCGCATACAACTCCATCAAAAAAATTTTTTCTGAACGGCATGTTAAGAATACTCCCCTTTTTAACTACTATTTTCTTTTGTAAACCGTGTTGCTTAACTTTATCTATTAAATGACGCAACGAAAGAGCTGATGAGTCCATAGATATAAGATTATAACCATCATTTGCCAACCTTATTGATAAACTACCCGTTCCGCATCCAGCATCGAGAATTTTCCCTAATTTAACATGCTGCTTAAGAGAATTAATCATTATACTTTCTCTAAAATAGTTTCGAGGACCCGATACTTCTGAATCTTCCCCCCATACGTAATTTCTTATCTTCTTCTTCATCACTATTTTTTTATAATCTTTGCAGGATTACCTACAACTATTGCATTTTTGGGAACTGATTTTGTAACCACAGCACCGGCGCCTATCACAGCATTATCTCCAATGGTAACACCCGGCAGGATAACTGCATGCGTCCCTATCCATACGTATTTTCCTATTTTAACCTTCTTTCTTGTATATCCACTAGCATTACCAATATTTCTTTTTGATTTTTGAAGAGGATAAATGTGATTAAAGTCTACAATATAAACATGTGATGCTATCATTGTTTCATCGCCAATTTCTATATCATCTTGGGTGCTAATAAAAGAATAATCGTCTACCAAAACTCGTTTTCCAATCTTAATTTCACCATCAAAACCCGCTTTTAGACGAACTCCGCTTCCTATGTGAGACTGTTCGCCGATACTAATAGCATTTTTCTTACTTTCAAACAAATAGACATCTTTACCTAAATTGACTGTTAGGGCAACTTTGTATCCTCGCAGGCGTAAAATGATTATTTGTATAATCGACCAAAATCTAACTAAAAATATCCAAATAAAAATGAATGCTGATTCAATCAGTCCTTTTTTATTTATTTTTTTAAAAGTGCTCATTTTATCTTTCTATACGTAATTGTTTAATATACAAAATTATTGCAATAATAAGAAGTGCATAAATAAAATTACCTACTTGCTCTGGCATAGCCCGCATACCCAAGGAAACTGGAATAATAAGTAAAGCAAACAAAATAATCACTAACTTTATTAGCATCTGGGGTTTGGGGTTCATTATAAGAATCGCGCCAATAAAAAATCCATGGACTAAGAGAATTTGAGGAATAAATAAATTGAAGTATGGCAATAAAGAGATGCTGTATAAGATCAAAACGAGTAATAATAAAAGGAGAATCAAATATATTTTTTTCTTGTTCCTTATTATGGCTTCTAAAATTTTTCTTTCTGAGAAATGTTTTTCAATATAGTTCATATCATTTTTAACCTAACAAGAATCACTATTATAAACAGCAATATTATACCTGAGATTACCGTTGTCCATAATCCGAGAATAAAGAATTGTTGTGGAAGGAATTTTATATACAAGGTGTAAGAACCTGTCTTAGACACATACCATCCATTCGCATACCCATCCACTACAACATGTTGAGCACTTATCTCATGATTTTTTGCATCATATACTTTCCAAAGATCTGAATATTTTTCTAAAAATGCAAGAAGATATGACGAATCTGCTCCGACCACATTTACTTTATATTCTGTTGGATTTATCTTTTCAAATGAGATTTTTGGCAAATGTTTATCATCTTTTATTGAATGCATGGATTCACTGAAAACTTTTGGCTGCTCAAGTCTCGATACATTCATGTTTGCTGCCAGTTTTCCAATGTCTTCAGCAGGATTGTCAGAACAAGCATAAACTGTCATGTCTGTATAATTCTGATTTCCGGATAACATAATAAAAACATTTGTTGGATAGTTTGAATAATACTGATATACGCTATTATAATGAAAATAACCAGATTGATGATTCGTGTTATTTATTAATGAGGGATATTGAGTTGCAATATATAAATCAATAGGAT
>DASVYQ010000142.1:0-1718 GCA_036392095.1 Patescibacteria group bacterium | reverse complement strand
GGAAATACGTATTATCAAGGATTTCATTTAAGACGTGTGATGCAATTAATTGGTGATGCCTTTATTCAATTTGAACCGTTTTTATTTTTCCCAATATTAAAAATATTTAAATTTATTTTATTACCACTTATGTCAATTGTTCTTATTTTTAAAAACAAAAATAAAAATACTTTTTTACTAATTTATCTTTTATGGCTGTGGTTTATTGTTCCCTGGTTTGTCTTTGCAACATATAGAGGAGAAATTAGTGATTATTATTTCGCAGTTAACAGATATATTGTTGTTATAATTTTGGCATACTGTATTTATCTTTTCTATTCTTTAAAAACTTTTATACCTAAAGTAATTACAATAATTGTTTTAGGAGCATATGCCTATTTTTGTATCTATTCATTTTTCTCTCAAAATGCAATTGGAATTACAGAATATAAGCATCAGGTAAACTCTGCTATACAGTCAGGGACTAAAATTGAGTTTGTTGAAGGAAGTCCAAAATCTTATATCTATTACATAGATACAAGACAAAAAAATAAATGAAAAAAAGAATTTCTTTTATCTTACTCATTTTAATAGTTGCTATCGGTGCTTTTTTTAGATTATGGATGTTAATGAGTGTGCCTCCGAGCCCTTCTTTAGATGAAGTAAGTCTTGGATATAATGCTTACTCAATTTTGCATACCGGCCGTGATGAATATGGCAACTTTTTACCACTTTTACTGCGTGCATACGATGATTATAGACCTGCTCTATATGTGTATTTGGTTATTCCACTTATTAAGTTATTTGGATTAAACATTTTCGCCATTCGTTTGCCTTCAGTTATACTTTCTCTTATAACAATTGTTGTAAGCTATTTTTTAGTTTTTGAATTATTTTCAGAAAATGCATACAAAAAAATAATTGCTTTATTAACTAGCTTTTTATTGGCAATTTCCCCATGGAGTATTTATATTTCACGTCTTGGACATGAAGCAAACTTAGGACTAACATGTGCAGTTGCAGCAATATATGTATTTTTGTTTTCTATTAATCATCCGAAAAAAAGATGGTTTTTAATTCTAGCTGCATTTTTATTTGCCATTTCATTAGATACCTATCAAAGTGACAAAGTATTTATGCCGATTATGGCAATTCTTTTGGGGGTTTTATTCTTTAAACAGTTATGGAAAAGTAAAAAAATTCTTTTTATTTCTATTGGATTTGGAACGCTTGTTTCATTACCGTTTGTCTTTATGTCTCTTAATTCACAAGGTCTAACGCGTTTTGATAGTACATCTGCATTCTCTAACATTAAGCCTCTCTATGAGCAAACATCTAGAAAGCTTCTACTTGATAGACAAAATCATAATGTAATTGGAGAAATTTTTGACAACAGGAGAATGGTAATTCCAACGATTTTTGCTAAAAATTTTATTTCTCATTTAGATCCTTTTTGGCTTTTTTCTAATGGAGGAAAAGATTCATTTAAAGCTCCTGAAGTTGGACTTTTTTATTCTTGGGAATTCTTTTTTATGTTAGCAGGACTTTTTCTTTATTTTAAACTTCCATTAAAATCTAAAATTCTCATCGTTGGATGGATAATGGCAGCACTCATTGCTCCATCTATTACGACGCAAGTTCCACATGCAATGCGAGCTATGAACATTTTGCCAATACCGCAGATAATTATTGCATTGGGGATTATAGGAATAATCCAGTTTCTTACAATTAAAAAATGG
>DASVYQ010000141.1:0-1993 GCA_036392095.1 Patescibacteria group bacterium | reverse complement strand
GATAGCTCTTAGACGGATAGGCAACAAATTGCTGACCATTCTTACCTAAGATCAATTTGCAGTCCGACAAATATAAATCCCATTGAGGGATGTGGAAGCTCACATAAGCAATCAGACTGTCACTTCCAACTTTTTGATACCTTGTTACTTTCATATTACTATTTTTTCCATGTCTTCATCTTTTTCTAAATAAACCAGTGTGTCACATAGCTTTACCGGATAGAAATTTCTGGTATATTCAAAAAAATCGCCATTTTCACAATCCAATATAAACTTATTTTCTATATCTTTTAAAGTAATAGCATTATCTTTTATGAATTTATATTGCCTACCATATAAAACGTAACACACTATTTCTATCTCCTTACCCAATGCCCGCCATTTTTTTATGAATAAAATCTAAACTCTCTTGAATAGATATAATTTCATTATCGATTTCAATCAGGGTGCAATCTCTACTACACCCCGCATTTTTTATTTTTCCTAGATCAATAACTATTTTATTGCCTGCAATTGTGTGGACCGTGATTAAACGTTTATTCTCCACTGGAAAGCTCCCGGTTTTCGGTATAGATCAAGATTTACGTTTTCCAACTCCTTAATAGATGAATAGTCCACGCTACCCTTTTTATAAAACCTAGTAACGCTGTATCCATTTCCGTAATAGCTTTTTCCGTCGGCATATTTCTTTAGTTTATTTCCTATTTCTTCATTCTTTTCTTTTAAAGCTTTCATCTCTTGATCTATTAGTTTTTTCTCCTGAATTAAGGATACAAGCTCTTCATTTTCCAAAAAAATCTTATCTTTTTCACTAAGCTCAGGCTCTATCCTCAAGCATATTTTTTCCCAAAAATCACCTACCTTTTCGATGATTTCTTTATGCAATTGTATATCAGGCTCTACATCAACGATGGCTAAATCCTCGTTAAACGATGCATAAATCGCTTTATCAGCACCGCTTACGAGCAATTGTTGCTGAACTTGATACATGTAATGCTCAGGAACGATTCCCTGTTTTGCCATCTCATGAAGCTCTTTTTTCACGCACTTGATTTCTAAAATGATATCAAGCTGATGGCTGTACCCGTCAAACGATGCTCGTAGAAAATTATATTTGTTATGAATTGCACAAATTGGTGGAAATTCATTTTCGTACATATCTTCAACTATCGCGCGCACCTCAGGCTCCATTTTAGATCCGCGACGCATAGCAAAGTTTTCTTCCGTCTCCACAAGCCCAAGCTTCTTTTCCCATAGCTGATATGGCGTGTTATACGGGCACTTTCCAAAGATAGCCGCACATTCACTAGCCCCAATGCCATTGGACCTAAACTTGTGCCATTCTTCCGTTCCCTGCTCTAGATCTATTTTTTTCATGAGTTAATCTCCTTCCAACGTGAGTAGTAATCTAAAGCTCCTTTAATCTCTTCTTGGCTTAATGATTTAGGATCTGCGTAACCCTTTTTTTCCATTACATATTGCAGATAGTCAGGGTCTAAATATTTATAGTTTAATTGAGGTGAATTGTTGGATTCAGATTTTGATTTAGATTTGATGCTTTCTCCATCATCATCTTCTTCAGTTACAATCCCTACCATTGCAGCATATGCATAACGTCTTGCATAAGTAATTGCCGTTCCAAGTGATTGCATGTCATTTCTGGGAGTTATAAGCGGAGTTATAGAAGATATCCATTGCCCGCCGGTATGAGATAGGATAGTTCTTAATACGTTCTTGCCGTCAATGATATCGGGGCCTTGAAAGATAGAAAGACCATTGTTAGACAGCGCTTCCTTTGCAGCTTCAATGGTAGATGTAATATCCGCATATTTGCTTTTTAAATGGGGATTCTTCTTGTTCTTCACAGCATTTTTTATTTGCAATTGAGCCTTCGTCATTGCAGTTGTAAGCTCGTTAATTTGTTCTGATTTATTCATATTCATTCTCCTTTACTTATTAATAAGTTTATAATTAATAAATAATAAAAACAAGC
>DASVYQ010000140.1:0-12140 GCA_036392095.1 Patescibacteria group bacterium | reverse complement strand
CAATTGCCGCTTGAAATAGCAATTGTTGCATGGGGAGAAATGCAGAATACTCCTGGGGAAATAATTTCAGAAATTGCAATAAATGCATCAAAAATAGTTGGTAAACCAACTATAGAGACACTTCTTAAAAAACAACAAAATATAAAAGTAAGAAGTATTTTGTATCCGCAAAAAGAAGTTAAACCAACAACAATTGAAAAACCTGCAATAGATCAGCCAGATATAATTTCTAGACCAACTGATGAAAATATCGCTCTTATGGAAAATATTATTTATAAAATGAAAGCACATAATTCTTCAGTTGCTGGAGTTTTGAGAAGTTGTAAGGTGCAAAAAGTAACAGATAAGCAAATAATCTTTGAGGCAGCATATGCATTTCATAAAGAACGTTTGGAAGATGCAAAAACTTGTGAGATAATAGAAAAAGTGGTAAAAGAAATTACCGGAAAACAGCTACAGCTTGTAGCAGTGCTTAGAGGAGGTGAAAAATAATGTTTAATCCATTACAAGGTTTAGGCGATTTAAAAAAAATGCGGGATCAGGCAATGGCAATTCAAAGAGAACTCCAAAGAGAAGAAATTACCATAGATAAACATGGAGTCAGAATTGTTATTACCGGAGACCAAAAAGTCATTAAAATAGAGGTTAATGGTAAGTCAGACAATGATGTAAAAGATGCTATTAATGAGGCTGTTAAAAAATCTCAAGAAGTAGCTGCCAAGAAACTTCAACAAATGAGTGGAGGATTGGGTGGTCTTCTCGGAGGCATGAAGTAACCTCTCTATTTGCGATTATCGGTAAATACTGATAGAATGGGTATGTCCTTTTAGGATATGGCTAAAAACGATATAGTGCTCGAAGAACAAGATCTAAATGATTATATCCTGTTAACAGGAAGGTCAAATACAAAGCTTGCACAGACAATAGCCGATTTACTGCAAAAAGAACTCTGCCAGCCAATAAGTATCTTCGCAGATGGTGAGATTAGGGTTAAAGGAATTCCAAATTTAAGAAGACGTCATGTCTTTATTATTCAGCCAACTTCTCCTTCGGCAAATGATCACATAATGGAACTTTTATTTATGATTGATGCTGCAAAAAGGGCATCTGCAACAGAAATTATTGCTGTTATTCCATATTTTGGTTATTCTCGACAAGATAGAAAAGAAATGCCACGAGTTCCGATTAGTGCTTCAGTTGTTGCAAAAATGATTGAACATGCAGGTGCAGACAGAATTTTAACACTAGATATCCATTCAGAACAGCAAGAAGGGTTTGTAAGAATTCCTTGGGATAATTTGTATGGCAGTTATTCCTTAATTCCAGAAATTAAAAAAAGAAGCATAGCAAATATGGTTGTTGCCTCACCTGATAAAGGTGGAGTTGTACGGGCAACTGCCTATGCACAACGACTTCACGAGGCAAAAAGTATTGCTATTGTCTATAAAGAGCGGGATATTAATGTAAATAATCAGTCAAAATCCCTGGGTATGATTGGAAATGTAAAAGGGAAAGATATTTTACTCGTTGATGACATTATTGATACAGCCGGAACAATAGTAAATGCAGCAGCACATTTGCGAGAACATGGAGCAAAAAGTATTCGTGTTGCCGCAACACATGGGATTTTTTCACGCAATGCAATTGAGCAAATTAATAATTCAATAATTGATGAGGTGATTATTACAGATAGTGTAAAATTATCAGAGGAAGTTTTAAAAAGTCCAAAAATTACCGTAGCATCAGTTGCCCCATTATTAGCATCTGCAATTAAAAAAATTAGAACAGGTGAATCTTTGAGTAGAGATCTCATTCTTTAATTGATAATCTAAATAGAGAAGTGTAAAATAGATTTCATGAAGCTTTTTAGCGGTTCTTCTAATTCTTCATTATCATTAAAAATTTCAAAATTATTGCACATTTCTGTCTCTCCGGTTGATATCCACGTTTTCCCAGATGGTGAAAAAAGAGTTCGCATAAATGACAATGTTGTTGGACAACAGACAGTAGTTGTTCAATCTACTGTTCCACCTGTTGATAATAATTACATGGAATTATTTTTTATTGTCGATGCGTTAAAAAGGAGCGGAGCAGAGTTTGTAACAGCGGTTGTCCCGTATTTAGGATATCAAAGACAAGATCATGTTTTTCGAGATGGGGAAGCAGTTTCTTTGGAAGTTGTTATAAAAACTTTAGAGAGGGTCGGACTGGATACAATTATTCTATGTGATTTGCATTCAATTAAAATTCCAAGTGTTTTTTCTATTCCAGTTACACATGTGTCCGCGTTACCAATCTTTGCTGAGAAAATTAAACAGGAAAATTGGAATGATAAAAATACAATTTTAATTTCTCCTGATATGGGAGGTATTAGAAGAATAAAAATTCTTTCAGAATTATTAGATAATATGGCTTTTGCAGCAATAGAAAAAGATAGGGATTTACAAAGTGGATGGGTTACTGCCGAAAGTTTGGGAGAAGGAAAAATTGCAAACCAGAAACGGGCAATTATTGTTGATGATATGATTTCTAGCGGCAAAACAATTATTGCTGCTGCAGAAGTTTTAATTAAAAAAGGAATAGAAGAGATTATTGTTTTCGCAACTCATCCAATTTTTTCAGAAAAAGCGCCAAGACTATTAGAAAATGCCAATATTAAAAAAGTATTTGTGACAGATACGGTTTTTGTGCCAGAAGATAAACACTTTGCTAAGCTTGAAATATTATCCATAGCAGCTATAATAGCTAAAGAATTAGAAACAAAATAATTCTTCTCGTATGAAAATCCCAAAATCAATACAGAACGTTTTAGAATCTTTTGAAAAATTACCAGGTATTGGACCAAAATCTGCACAACGCTTAACATTTTATTTATTGCATGTCCCACAAGAGCAATTAGAATCTTTTGCTTCTTCTTTACAAAATTTAAAAAAAGGAACAGTTATCTGTTCTGTTTGTTTTACTGTTGCAGAGACAAATCCTTGTGATGTTTGCAGTAATCCGCAAAGAGATAAAACAATAATTTGTGTTGTTGAGCAGCCATTAGATGTTCTTGCACTTGAAAAAAGTAATACTTATCATGGGTTGTATCATGTTTTGCATGGCAAAATTGACCCTTTAAATAACATAGGGCCTGATGAAATTTATGTAACTCCATTAATAAATAGGGTCAAAACAAATCCAGAAATAAAAGAAATTATTATTGCAACAAATCCTACAATGGAAGGTGAGGCAACGGCAATGTATATTAGTAAACAACTTAAAGATGTATCTGTTAAAGTAACAAGAATTGGTAGGGGACTTCCTGTTGGTGCTGATTTGGAATACGCTGATGATATAACGTTGCAACGAGCACTAGAAGGAAGAAGCGAATTTTCTGCTTAATGCTAAATCTGCTATACTAGTTGTCCTATGAAATATAAGCTTCTTGTTTGTGATGTCGATGGCACTTTGATTCCAAATACGCAGCATGGTATGCCTTCAGAAAAAGTTATTAATGCAATTAAAAAAGCAAATAAAAAAATTAATGTAAGTATTGCAACTGCAAGATCACACTCACAAATAATGCATATTATTAATCCTTTACAACTTTCAACTCCATGTATTATTACTGGTGGAGCACAAATAATAAATCCTCAAACAAAAGAAATTTTACTTGAAAAAACTATTCTATCATCAGATATTAAAGAAATAACAAAAATCGGTAATATGTTAAATATCCGTTTTACAATAGCAGATGCAGCATACGAGGAAGAAATTATTTATTCAAAAGAATATAAACCTAAACGTCCGTTAGATATGTACTCCCAACCAATAGAAATTAAAAAAGCACAGGAATTTATAGAAAAAATTTCTCACATATCAACTGTTGAAGCACACAAAGCATTGGGTTGGGAAGAGAAAGAAAAAGTGCATATTGTTTTAACTAATCCCGAAGCATCTAAGCAGTATGGAGTTTTGGAATTAAGTAAAATATTGGGAATTACCAAAGAAGAAATTATTGGAGTAGGAGAGGGATATAATGACTTTTCCTTTTTAATGTCTTGCGGAACAAAAATTGCTATGGGTAATGCAATAGATGCTATAAAACAGATTGCGGATTATGTTGTCCCGAGTGTAGAAGAAGACGGTATTGCATTTTTGGTCGAAAAATTCATATTATAGTTAAATGACTTGGCAAATCCTTCTTGCTATTAGTATTGCAGCGACTGTTTTTTATACACTTCTTCAAAAAGTACTTATTCACGAAAAAGCATCAGACGCAGTAGCTTTTACCATTGCTTCTCAAATTGTTCCAGGAATTTTAATTTTTCTTTATTTAATACTAACAAATGGTTTTCATATGCCAAATTTATTATTGTTTATTCCAAATATATTAATAATGATTTTTTTCTACGGATTTTCTGCAGTATTTATGTTTAGATCGCTGGCATTAATTGATGCATCAGAGTTTACTATTCTATTTGCAACTCGGGCACTTTGGACTCTTTTAATTGCAGTTATTTTTTTGAGTGAACATTTTTCTTTAATTCAGATGTCTGGAACACTGTTGCTTTTAGTAAGTGTTGTTTTAGTATCGTACAAAAAGGAGAAAATTAAACTTGGAAAAGGAGAATTATTAGCGCTTTTCTCCGCAGCATTATTTGGTGTTGCTTTAGGAAATGATGGGTTTTTAGTAAAAATTTTTGATGTGCAATCCTATTTAGTATTTGCCTTTTTATTACCAGGAATTATGTTAATGGCAGTATATCCAAAAGAAATAAAAAAATTAAAAATGTTCTTAAAACCTTCATTAGGTTTTAAAATGTTTTTACTTTGTATTTGTTTTGTAGTTTCAGCAATTACATTTTTTTCGGCATTTAAAATAGGAAATAATGTAGGGCAAATAAGTATTCTTAATCAAATATCAACTGTTCTTATAGTACTTGCATCAATCCTTTATCTTAAAGAAAGAAAAAATGTTTTTCTTAAAATTTTTGGTTCAATTCTTGCATTTATAGGTGTAATTTTACTTAGATAAGTATGTGGCAATTATTTTTAATAATCAGTATTATTGCAAATTCTTTTTCAACCGTTTTGCAAAAAGTTTTATTAAAAAATAATAAGAGTGATCCAATTACCTATGCAATTGTTTTTGAATTTTTATGTGCAATTGCAATTGGTATTTATGCATTTTTTGAAGGATTTATTTTACCAAAAGATATTATAACTTTACTGCCAAATATTTTATTAGCCACTATTTTATATTCTGCAGGAAATATTTTTTTGTTTAAATCATTAAAACTTATAGATGCGTCAGAATTTACAGTTTTATTTGTAACAAGAGGAATCTGGATAATTATTACTGCTGTTTTATTTTTGCATGAGAGATTCTCATATATGCAGGATGCTGGAACAGCTCTTGTTTTATTAGGTGTTATTCTTGTTACAATTCGTAAACATGCCATACAAATGAATAGAGGAGTATGGTATGGATTGCTTTCTGCATTTTTCTTTGGAGTCGCTTTCCCAAATGATGGGTATGTAGTAACTCATTTTACACATCCTGTTACATATTCTTTTATTATTTTTATTCTTCCAGCCTTAGCTCTGATGGCAGTTTATCCTAAAAAAACAATAGCAATTCCTAACATGATGAATAAAGCTCTTTTAGTTAGAATAATTATTCTATCTATTATTTATGCAATTTTTGGTGTAACAATCCTTTTAGCTTACAAGTATGGTGGAGATGCGTCACAAATTGGCGCAATAAGCCAAATTTCTACCATTATTACAGTTCTATTATCAATAATTTTCTTAAAAGAGACTTCAGATCTTTGGAAAAAGGTCATTGGAGCATTATTAGGATTTTTGGGAGTAATTTTGATAAAATAGCTGCATATGCAAATTGCTGTATTTGGAGGGCGTTTTGATCCACCTCATGTGGGACATTTGGCTGTAGCACGTGAAATCTTAAAAGTAAGAACAGATATTGATGAAGTTTGGCTTATGCCAGCAAATACACATCCATGGCGTCCTATTAAAGCTTCTGCAATAGATAGGTATAACATGTTAAAGCTAATGGAAGAACCAAAAATTAAAGCGTCAAATTTAGATATTGCTAGAGGAGGAGAAACGTATACAATAGATACTGTTCATGAGCTTTTAAAAGATAGAGCAAATAGATATTTTTGGGTTTGCGGAATAGATCAATTAAAAGATTTTCATAGGTGGAGAGAATACGAGGAATTAAAAAGACTTATTGATTTTCTGGTTTTCCCAAGAAAAGGATACGATGAAAAAACAAATTTGCCAAATAAATTTACATTAATAAAAGGTGATTTTCAGGCAACTGATTTATCTTCAAGCCATATTCGTGATTTAATACAACAAGGAAAATCTATTGCAGGATTGGTAACACCAAAAGTAGAACAATATATAAAAGAAAAGCATTTATATGAATAAGTTTTTTGAAATTAATTTAGAAGAAACAGCAACAAATATTCAAAATTTTATTAAAACAGAAGTAACAAATGCCAATTTTTCAGATGTTGTTATTGGTATTTCGGGAGGAGTAGATTCTGCGCTTTCTGTTACTTTAGCAGTTCGTGCATTGGGAGCAAATCATGTGCATGTTTGCATGTTGCCTTACGGACAACTTAATCAAGAAGGTGTTATTGATGCAAATGATTTAATCCAAACAATAAAAATTCCGCAACAGAATATTTATACTATAAATATTCAACCAAGTGTTGATGTATTACTTAATCAATTGGAAGATATAACAGATATTAGAAAAGGAAATATTATGGCACGGGTTAGAATGATTTATTTATATGATTTGGCAAAGAAAACAAAGAGCCTTGTTTTGGGTACAGAAAATAAATCAGAACATTTTCTTGGCTACTTTACTAGATTTGGAGATGAAGCATCGGATATTGAACCAATAAGATCTTTATATAAAACACAAGTGTGGGAATTGGCAAAATATGTTGGTGTTCCAGAATCTATTATTCTTAAAGCCCCAACAGCAGGATTATGGAGTGAACAAACAGATGAAAAGGAATTAGGATTTACGTATAAAGATGCAGATGTTGTTTTATATGCACATTTTGAAAAACATATGACTGAAGCAGAAATAGAAACATTGGGTATTTCTAAAGAA
Organism: Patescibacteria group bacterium; assembly: GCA_036392095.1. Classification (GTDB taxonomy): domain Bacteria; phylum Patescibacteriota; class Microgenomatia; order Levybacterales; family UBA12049; genus PPGL01. The sequence continues at coordinate 4,996 of DASVYQ010000140.1, read as the reverse complement.
ACAATTCAACATGTTTTACAAAGAGTTAATGCTAACGATTTTAAGCATCATCTTCCAAAAGTTTTCTCCTAATGATACACTAAACCCACTATGGCAGATGGAATGTCAGGCTTAAGCCTATCGGAAATGGGAATTAGCACAGTTAAAAAAAGTGCGAAAGTTGTGCAGCAAGTGACAAATCCTTTTGTACAAGGAGTAAAACAACAGGTAACTGGTTCTAATCAAACAGGTGGACAAGTGTCTCCAAATGAATCTGCTGCAGCGGCTCAAAAGCCAGTGCAACAAGGTTCTTTGCCGCCAAGTGAGGGAACAGTTTTTGATATTTTTTCTCAGGCAAAGCAGCAAGTTGCAGGAAGTAAACAAACAACAACAGCATCAGCTGGTCAGCAGATTTTTGGGACACAGAAACCAACTCAAAAACCTCAAGGTGGAACACTTTTTACTCCTCAACAAGCACCTGCTAAAGCTCCAGATGCAACTGGAGCACCAATGTCGGGAAATTTTGATTTAAATAGTATGTTTGGAGAAAAAAATCCTTTTGGTGCAAAAACTCAGCCACAAATTATGCAACAACAAGCTGGTCCTCAAATATCAGAAACAGAAAAAGCGCAAAAACAAGCTGAAGAAAAGCAAAAATTAGAGTCACTCAGAAAGCAATTATTTGATGCATACAAACAAGAGTTTATAGAAAAAGCAGAAGGAAAAATAGGAAAAAAAGAGGAAACATTACAAGAAAGAAAACAAAAGGAAGATCAGGAAGAACAAGAAAAACAGGCAAAACAACAACAAGAAGAAGAGAAAATGCAATTTATTGCTCCTCCAACAAGCAGCAGTAAAATGCCTGGGTTAGGTATGAAAAAAGCAAAATCTGCTCTTATGAATCTTATAAAACCAAAACAGGGATCAAAAGAAGGAAGAAGTAGCAAAGGATAATGCTATAATACAAAAATATGTTAAAAATTTATAATACATTAACTCATTCTATTGAAGAATTTACACCAATTAATCCGCCATTTGTTGGTATGTATTCTTGTGGCCCAACTGTATATGATTTCCAACACATTGGTCATATGCGACGTTATGTTGGAGATGATATTCTAATCAGAGTTTTACAATGGAACGGATATGAAGTAAAACATGTCATGAATATTACAGATGTTGGGCATTTAACCTCTGATTCAGATACTGGTGAAGACAAAATGGAAAAAGGAGCAAAAAAGTTTGGTCTTTCTGTTTGGGATATTGCAAGAAAATTTGAAAAACAATTTTTTGATAGTACAGATGCTTTGCGAATTTTGCCACCAGATGTATTAATGCATGCCACAGACTATATAGATGAGCAAATAGAATTAATTGAGGTTTTAGAAAAAAAAGGATATACCTATATGTTAGAAGACGGAGTATATTTTGACACATCAAAATTTCCTGAATATTATAAACTTTCTCGACAAAATCCTGAAGATTTAAAAAAGGGCGCACGGGTAGAATTTATTGAGGGCAAGAAGAATGTTTCAGATTTTGCCTTATGGAAATTTTCAAAACCAACAGAAAAGCGCCAAATGGAATGGGGAAGTCCTTGGGGGAATGGATTTCCCGGATGGCATATAGAATGCAGTGCAATGTCTATGAAAGAATTGGGTGAAACATTTGATATTCATACCGGAGGTATTGATCATATTGCTATTCATCATACAAATGAAATAGCCCAAGCAGAATGTGCCACAGGAAAACAATTTGTAAAATATTGGGTCCATCATAACTTTTTAACAGTTGAGGGAGAAAAAATGAGTAAAAGTTTGGGAAATATTTTTACAGTTAAAGATGTAGTGGAAAAAGGATTTGATCCAATGGCATTGAGATATTTATATTTACAAACGCATTATAGGCAAGAAATGAATTTTACCTGGGAATCATTAGAAGCTGCACAAACTGCATACAAAAAATTAATAAGAGAATTTAAATCATGGGATAAAAATGGTCTTCCAAGTCAAGAACATTTAGAAGCGTTTACTGATGCATTAAATGATGATTTAAATACGCCAAAAGCATTGGCCGTTATTTGGGATTTAGTAAAAGCCCCAATTGACAGTAATATAAAAGCAGCAACACTTACAGATATAGATGGAGTATTAGGTCTTGGAATATTAGATAAGGAATTGGAAGAAGAAAAAATTGAAGTTCCACAAGAAGTAATGGATTTAGCTAGGGAACGGGAAGATTTTAGAAAAGCCGGAGATTTTACAGCATCAGATGAAATAAGAAGAAAAATTTCTGATTTTGGATTTGAAATTAAAGATACAAAAAACGGATTTGTAATTTCTAAAAAGTAATATGCCAACATCAACTACTGTTTGCCCAAAGTGCGGAAATACAATTTTTCCAACAGATGAATTTTGTGCACATTGTGGATTTAGATTGTCTTTTCAAAAAGATTCATTTTCTATTGGCAAAATAATTTGGATTATTTTTGTAAGTGTTGTTTTACCTCCATTTGGTCTTGTTTGGACATTTAAATATTTTAAAAGTAAAAATCCTTCTCAGAAAAAAATTGCAATTATGTCACTTGTATTAACTATTGTTTCTGTAATTTTAAATATATGGTTGGGTATAGGTATTTTTTCTGCTGTAAACCAACAAATTAATCAAGTGAATAGCCAATTAAAGGGTTTAGGGTATTAATATGAATTATTTCTTAGCAAAAACAGATCCAGAAACTTATTCAATTGATCAGTTTGAAAAAGATAGAGAAATTATTTGGAGTGGTGTTAAAAATCCGCAGGCCATCCAATTTCTAAAAAAAATGGAAAAGGGAGATAGGGTATTTATATATCATTCGCAAGGGGAAGCAGCAATTGTTGGTTTAGCAGAGGTGGCTGGCAATAGTAGACCAGATCCAGAAGATAAAAAAAGTTGGCTAATTGATTTTATTTTTCTTAAAAAATATTCTCAGCCCTATATTACATTGCAAGATATTAAAAAAACAGAAAAATTTTCTGATTTTCGTTTAGTTAAACAAAGTAGACTTTCTGTGATGGATATTCCTCAAGATGTTTTAAAATTCTTTAAAGAAAAGGGCTTGGAATTTTAATTCTATAATCCTGGACATGTACCTGCAGGGGAGTTAGTATCTGAATTTGAGCCATCAGGACATGTTGTGTTTGAAAGAATAAGATTTGTAACAATTGCTCCACTAAATGTTGCTCCAGTTAAATTTGCATTTGTAAAATCAACACTGTCTAAATTTGCATTAGTAAAGTTTGCATTAGTTAAAGTTGCACCATTAAAGGATGTTGCAATTGTTCCTTTTCCAAAAGGATTATTTAATCCAGATAAATTTGTATTAGTAAAGTTTGCATTGTTAGCTTGAGCATTGTTAAATGTTGATCCTTTTAAATCTGAGTTGCTAAAATTAGTAGCTGTGGCAATAATATTATTAAATGTACAATCGGTGCCGTATATATTTTGTATGGAGAAATTAGATAAATTGTATTGACTTAAATTGCATACTGGGATAAAAGCTCCATCAATATTTTTAGAAGGGAATACATCAAATTCATTTGGAGTTTCTTCAGTAAAGTTGCATTGAGGACAAATTAATTTAGAATTACCCCCAATATTGGACGGAATTGATTGAGGCCATGTAATTGGCGTTTCATCCTTTCTACATTGTTGACCTTGGCTTACAATTCTTATTTCTCCTTCTTTATTTTGTACACATGCATAAACAAGCGGAGTACTTTGTCCATGTACTATTGTCCCAAGAGAAAAAGCAGTCGTTATAAGAAGTCCTGTAAAAAAACCAACAAAAATACCTTTTGAAAACAGTTTGCCTGGTAGCAAGTGAAGGAATTTAATTTTCATGTACCAACAAAGTAATAGTTACACAATTATTTATTTGGTGTCAAGAGGGAATTATGGGATATTTAATTTATTTTTTTACAAAGACTTGATTACTATGATTAAATGTATTACGATTTTTTTGTGAGCAAAAAACAACCAAAACAAGTTATCGATATTCCAGAACCTCAAATCTCAAAATTTCTGTTTGCAGATACAAGGATGGGTTGGTTTTGGTTTATTATTCGTGTATGGATTGGCTTGCAGTGGGTTGAAGCAGGTTGGGGGAAGGTAACAAGTCCATTATGGGTCGGGCCTCATGCCGGGGGGGCAATAAAGGGATTTTTACTGGGAGCATTAGTTAAATCTACAGGTCAACATCCAGATGTTCAAGGATTTTATGTTTGGTGGATTAAATCAGTGGTTATGCCTAATATGCAGATATTTTCTCATGTTGTTGCATTCGGTGAATTATTGGTTGGTATTGGGTTAATTTTGGGAATCTTTACAGGAATTGCTGCTTTTTTTGGCAGTTTTATGAATATGAATTATTTACTAGCAGGAACTGTAAGTGTAAATCCTGTTTTGCTTTTCTTTCAATTGCTGCTTATTCTTGCGTGGAGAACAGCAGGATGGATAGGAATAGATAGATGGCTATTACCTTTTTTGGGAACTCCTTGGAAACCAGGGAAATTGTTTAAAAAATAACTTTACCAATTTCTATAGTTTTTTCAAAATTATTTAATTCCAATAAAATCTATTTTTGGAAATGTTTTCCTAATTAATTCCCAAAATTTATCTGCTAAATTTGAGGAATATTTTCCAAATCCACTATTTTCTGATGAAGAGCAGAGGAGATTTTCATATTTCCTAATAATGCGTAATATTTCTTCACCTTTTTCATTAAACTCATCCTGGAATTTTTTCTGATCTTTTTCATATTTATCATGTAAAACTTTAAAATCCTCAAAAACTTTTTTATTGTATTCCATCATGTCATGGAAATATTGCTGTGATTTGGTCATATTTTAATAAATGAATTATTATAAAAAATATAACAAGATAATAATAATTTGGGAAGTGGGAAAAATGTACTCAATAAAAAAATATTGACAATACTTTTGTAATCTAGTACTGTATGTATATATTTATCGAGAGT
>DASVYQ010000139.1:0-2298 GCA_036392095.1 Patescibacteria group bacterium | reverse complement strand
AGGCATAAACACCTTTTTGGAAAAAAGAAAGCCCATGTTTAAAGGTGTATGATTTTTTTAAAAAAGAGGCATTATTTAAATTGAAGTTTAATTTTCGTTAATAAAAAACTCTTAATGAAATGTGAGTAAAACTTGGTTGCTTTCCTAAATATCCTTAATATCTTCAGAATTAGAAACGTGTCATTTCGTTTGAATAAAAAAGTTAAAGAATAAAATTTTTTCAAAACTCTTTTCAAATTTAAATTTATGCATAAGGAAAAAATGACAAAACGACCTATGATATTTGTAGATGGTACCAATTTGTTAACTCAACTAAGGCACTGTCCAAAAATAATTTGGTATTTTTATTAATTTAGTTAAGTGAAATTGTATAATTCCAATCTGGCAAGACACTGTGTTTGTTTATGTTTATTTCTTTCATTTGGTCATCAGTGATTTTGATTCCTTTTTGGTATTCTTTCTCGTTAAGAATGGTTTGTACGAGAAGACCCGCTGTTGTTGTAGTGCCAGCAATTAAACTTAGCATAACATCATAAGACCTCAAAGGATTCCCCTCCCAATTTTTACTGATAAAACTAAACAGACGATGTTCTACCGGATTCCATTTTGATGCTCCTGAGGGATAGTGGCAAATCCTGATGGAGAGTCCGTAAACTTTACAAATATTTTGATAAAGCGCATATTTCCACAACCGGGGACGAAATCCGTTGCTCCCTCCTGCGTCACAAAGAATAAGGAGTTCTTTTGCGCATGGATACCTCTTCCAACCAAATTCATCCAGCCAAATCTTAATTGACTCGACTGCAAATTCCGGTGTGTCATAGGACGTACCAACAATAACTGTCCCTAAATTAGTCAGCAATTCATAGATACCAAACGGACATCCAACACCAATTGCCTGAGAACGAAAATCATGGGCCAAAACTTCATTTACTATTTTTGTCCACGCCTTGCCCTCATTTCTGAAATTACCTATCAATTCCTTTTTCTTACTGTCAACACTGATTATTGGCTGACCAGAATCTTCAAAATACTTTTTTGTCTCATTAATAATTTCAAACTGTCTATTACGGTCCGGATGACGTGTCTCTGCTATCGTTTTGCGATTTACTCTCAGAGAATAATCCATGTCCTTAAGAAGCCTGCTAACTGTTGTTGCACATACGCTTACACCTCTATCACCGCATTCTTTTTTTAGAGTACGTGTGCTTCTTCTCGTCCATATTTTTCCTTTACCCATTGGGTCTCCTGCAGTATCGCCCTCCATCAATTCTTCAAGAAGTTTTACCACATCAGTTTTTTTTTAATCGAAGAACGACCTGCACCAACCTTACGTATCCGTCCCGGTGTAATGTTCTTACTCGAAAGTTCCCGACGCCCCTTGGCAATTGTTTTTACATTTATGCCGGTTAGCTGTGAAAGTCTTAAATCGCCGCCATGTCCCAGTTTCATTGATTCTAAACCAAGATAAAGCCGTTTCTGCCTTTCATCAAGTATGGAAAGAAATGTCTGCAGGCAATCCGTAACCACTTCACTCCCAAAGCCGGGAATTAATACCTTTTCTTCCTTACAAGCACACAACATGATTGACTGTTTACGTCTGGCGAGTTGATCCGTACCTAACACCTTGGAGATATACAAATATTCTCCGGCAATCTGCTCGCGCAAGACCCTTCCAGATACCACTAATTGAGTCAGTGCATTAAAGACTCGCACATGTACCAGCGTTTGAAGCTCCGAGGCAAAATAACCTTCCTGGGATTTATTAATGATGGCCTCGAGAGTATCTACAAGACTTCCTTGTTGAGAAAAATATATTTGATTGAAACTCCAAATGCCATATTTATTATAGCTTGCAAGTGTATCCAGTGTATGGTATTTGCCCGCATGGGAATAACTCGCACGATGTCCGAGCGATTTTAGCTTCCTGAAAACCGTTGCTTTTGAAGTCGTTCCCAAAGCTTCTTTGATACTGTCCAGAGTTAAAACGACATCCCTGCTGAATAGTCCCAAGAGCTTGCGATGAGAATACTTAGCTAAACGCATAATGACACCATTAGGATTAATACGCCGGATAAAATACCACTTAATCCTAATGTTATCATAATGGCTGGAGGGTGTCAATGCCTATATTTACTAGTTGTAACGGCTATTACCGTGACATACACAAAGACACTGCAACGATACTATTGGTACTATACAATACCATGTTATTTGTGGTCGCTCCCTTACATTTGATTGCAAATAACGTACGATTTCTCATTCTACCATGGGTTAAGATCAAACACCTTGCATCCA
>DASVYQ010000138.1:0-2145 GCA_036392095.1 Patescibacteria group bacterium | reverse complement strand
AATTCGTTATATATCCATTTTGCAACAATATCCACATACTGACTGTTATCACATAAGTATTTAATTTGCATAAAAAGTACCCCCTTTTTATGATTGTTATTAGACATTTGCGAAATGCTATAACCCTTGATATTACTGCATTTCGACTTAGTATTTTTATTGTTTTCCCCCTCTATTTGCAGTAAAATATAGGTATGTAAACCAATTTAAAACAAAAGAAGGAGAAAACAAATGGTAAACTATTATAATCAAATTTCATTCGCTGACACCTACAAAGAATGTAAAGATGTTTTTCAAACTAATAAGCCAAAATTTCTTGAACTACTTTCACAACACCTTGATCTATCTTCACTTATACCACAAGATTTTTATTGGTCTTATCACAAGACTCTTGGGAGAGATAGAACATATTCACTCTCTTCCATGCTTGCTGCATTAATCTTACAGAAAATTCTAGGAATTCCTACAGTTTCTCTTCTCATCATTTTTCTCACGCTGTGCAGAGAAGCCCGTGAGTTTTGCGGCATTTCAACTGTTCCTCACAATTCACAATTTACGCGGTTCAAACAGGATTTTGCTAATAATTTAGAAAACCTTTTTAACAACCTTGTAGATATTACAGAACCCATTTGTCAGAAAATCGATCCTGCTCTAGCATCTACTATCGCATACGATACTTCTGGTATTGAAGCTTTTGTAACCGAAAATAACCCCAAGTTCATAAACTCTATTATTAAAAAGCTCAAGGCGTTCTACAAGGGCAATCCTGATGTAGATGTATACAAAATGGCTTATAACCTTATGCCTTCTTCTGCATCTGCCAACAATGAAATCAAGCAACTCTATATAAACGGCTACTTCTGCTATGTCTACAAGTTTGGCATTATCACTAATGGTCTCGGTATTCCAAGACATATTGCTTTTTTAGATAATGACTTCAAACAAAAACATCCCGAAATGCACATTGAGAAAAAATCCGATTCTCCCGATGAAGATAAATCTATTAGTGATTCCAAATCCCTTAAACCAGTACTTACCGACTTCTTTAATCTTCATAAGAATTTTAAACCCCATACTTTTCTTGGTGATTCTATTTTTGATACATGCGACACCTACACATTGCTTTTAGATGAACTCAAATTCCAAAGGGCTTTGATTCCTTTGAATTCCAGGAATTCCAACCCTGATCTTCCGCCAATTAAATACAATGACGATGGTTGGCCACTTTGCTCTAAAGATCCTTCTCTACCAATGAAACCAAATGGATGGAGCCGAGAGGAGGGAAGAAGCGACAGATTCAAATGGCGGTGCCCACAAGCTAAACGAATTAAAGGTAAATGGGTTACTTCTTGTGATAACCCATGTAATGGCAAAGCTTGTGGTCGTGTAACCTTCACATCTCCTGCCATAGACAAACGCATGTATCCAGGTGAGATTAGGGGTTCTGACGAATGGGTTTCTGACTACAAAACAAGGGCTGTAGTAGAAAAAAACATTCAATACCTAAAGGAACCTATGGCTTGTGGCAATCTCAAAACGAGAGACAACCTTACTATTAAAGCGGATTTATATCTAGCAGGGATCACTCAGTTAATTACTGTAATCCTTGCAGATAAAATTCATGAGTACAAATATATACGTAGTTTAAAACCGCTAATCGCTTAATTCCCTACATTACAGTTGAAACTTATGTCTTAAGCATAAGCTTATTTGTGCTGCAAATTAATCCATAAAGTTCTGGTTTTTCAGTCAAATCACTAACATACATCTCTCTTAAGTTATCAAAGTTCACTTTACATTTGTTCCAGCTTTTTACACCTAATTTCTTTAAGTCATTTTGCAAACACCTAAAATATTTCTTACAGAGAAGAAGAAAACATTTTCTATATCGCATTTCAAATACTGTTAACTGCAGGCAAAGTATTTTTTGCTTTACCTGCAGTTAAATTTACCAAAGAAATTATATTATATTGAGTTATGCTATCAACTGATAATGGGTTCCCATCTTGAAAAGCTACCTATGGAAGGTCCTGTTCCAGGAAGCATTCCTTTTGGACCAGGATCAACATCATATATGTTGAAATTGGTGTCATTCTCGTATGAAAATCCATTATTATAATGATTATGATAGAGTCTGCCATTGTC
>DASVYQ010000137.1:0-10756 GCA_036392095.1 Patescibacteria group bacterium | reverse complement strand
TGTGCTTCAAGCAATTTATCTTTTCTGGTTCTGTCTCCTCCACTCATTTTTGCTAAAACATCTTTTCTATATGGTGGAATTTCTTCTCTTGCTAAAATTTTTCCACCAATTCCAGATTGAATAATTTGTCTAAATTGCTGACGGGGTAATGAGTCTTTTAATTTTTTTGCCTTTTCACGTGCCACATATTCCGCTTCGTCTTGGTAGGCAAATTCAGATAATACATCTATAACCTGATCATTAATTTTTACTTCAACATTGACTAACTCTGCTGGACGGTATTCTACTAATTCGTAATCAATACTGGCAAATCCCTGTGTTACAGATTTTAAATCAGGAGAAAGTCCATGCAAAAACATGCCATATGGCATATCATATTCTAAAATAACATTTGTATCTTGGTATTCCATATGCGTCATTTGTCCACGCTTTTTTTGACAAATTGTCATAACGCCTCCTAAATATTCTGATGGGACATGAATAGTTAAATGCATATATGGCTCTAAAAATGAACCGTCTTTCTGTTCGTCATATTGCACATGAGGCAAAGTAAAAAGTGGTCTAAGATTAAATTCTCTTTCAAGTCGCTGTCTAAAAATATCTGCATGTAATAATCCTAAAAATCCAACCCGAAATCCGCTACCTAAGAATGCAGAATATTCATCATGAGAAGTAATGCTTGCATCAATTAATGCCAATTTTGCAATTGCTTCTCTAAGAGGTACTAATTCATCTGTAGATCGTGGATACACTCCAAAAAAAACCATTGGTTTTGGTGTTTGATAACCGGGCAATGCCGCAACATTGGCTTTTTGTCCACCACCAACAGTTATGGTATCTCCAACTCTAATAAGCCTGATATCTTTAACGCCGGTTACAATGTACCCAATTTCTCCTGCTTCTAATAATCCCGAACTGATTAACGACGGTGTAAAAATACCGACATCAATTGCATTTGTTTTTGTTTTCGTTTGCAATAATTCTATTGGCTCGTTGGTTTTTATTTTTCCATCAACAATTCTGACAAATGCTACAACTCCTCTATGTTCATCAAAAACAGCATCAAAAATTAATGCTCTCAGTAATTTTTGTTTATCTCCAGCAGGAGACGGAATAACATCGATTACTTTATGTAAAACTTCTTCCACTCCTTGTCCTGTTTTTGCAGATAAAAGTAGCATATCTTTTTCTGCAAATCCCATTGTGCCTAATTGTTTTACAACTTTTTCTACATTTGCAGCTGGCATATCAATTTTGTTAATTGCAGGAATAATAACCAAATTTTCTTTTTTTGCTGCTCTAAAATGCGCAATTGTTTGTGCTTGTACCCCTTTTGTTGCATCTACCAATAAAACCACACCCTCACAAGCTGCCAGAGTTCGAGACACTTCGTAGGAAAAATCAACATGGCCGGGAGTATCTATAAGATTTAAAATATACTCTTGGTCCTTATATTTATATTTCATTCTTACTGGAGCTAGTTTTATAGTAATTCCACGTTCACGGGAAATTGGATTTTGATCTAAAAATTGCTCTTGCTGGCCAATTTTGTCATGACCAACTGTTCCTGTTAACTCCAAGAACCTGTCAGAAAGCGTTGACTTTCCATGGTCAATATGAGCAATAATGGCAAAATTTCGTATAAATCTTTGATCCATAATCAGTGTTCAGATTGTATCATTTTATATCAGATGAGGAAAGTAAGGTATTTATTATGCGGCTACTCTGGCTTGAATTGTCTGAATTGCAAAAGCTGCTGCTCGCGTCATGAGAGCTTCATTCCATAATAATGCATTTCTATGTCTGACGAGTTCTTGCATTTGCTTATTCCAAACAAACATTTCTGGATAATATCCTCCTGCCTCTTCATAAATACTATTTGCTTTGTCCAACCTTCCCATAACCTGTTGTTCGTAATACATGCCTGCTTCTTGATTACCTGCTCTGTAAGCTCGTTGAGCCAATTTTGCAAATTCTATTGCTTCTGCTGGCAAAGCCATAAACCAATAAGCAGGATTTGCTTGCCAAAAAATAGGATCATACCCATCACCAATAAAACGCAGTTTACCAGGCATCATTCCTTCACCTGGAGTAGTGTTGCCAAGACTTTGGTTTGCTTTGTCAAACCATGCCATAAAGTCCAAATTTGTCATTCCGTCCAAGCATGACATAACAACAAGTGTTCCTAGATCTTCTGTACTAAAATGACCTTCACGAGAAGTATAATCTCTCGGAAATTCCCCCACCAAAAATTTATTGCCTGTGTTTATAGTTTCTTCTATATTTGTTTGAGAAATATTTCCAACTTTTTCTGCCACAGGTAGCATCGCTTCAAGACCCGTTATAATAGCACTCACTGTTGATGTTGAACTTGGATTACCAACAGGATCCATTTCCCACATTGCTGAAGATTCAAAGATAGATGGTTGTATTCGTATAAGGTAATTCGTTATTGCTTCAATTGTATCTCTTCTTGCTAATAATTCTTGTTCAACTAGTCCCCCTCTTTGTAGTCCTCTTGCAACGACCACAAGTAATTCACCAAATGAATCTGGCTGATTATGATTCCATGGATTACGTCTATTTCCATTACGGTCAAAATGAACAGGTGGTGCCTCTCTTGTTAGTTGAGTAACTGGATATCCAGCACTGTTTTGCGTTATGCGAATCTCTTGATCAAAAAGTTCCCTATTCCCCGGTCTGGCATATATATCCAGAAATGACAACGCCAAAGAATATCCTAACCTTTCTGCTTGTTGACGAACCCCTTCAGGTAAGTTAGCTAATACTTGTGGATCTGTAAGAATTGCTGCTGTAATCATATTATCGCGAGTCCAGACGTTTTCATATCCTCCGCTTTCTTGACTATGAGCAAGTCCATTTCTTGAAGCTGGTAATAACGTAAGCCCTTGATCAGTTATGATAACTTCTCTTAATAAAACCTCTACACTTGTTTGCATTACTGATCGTAATCTTACAATTTGCTCTCGATCTCCATGTAAAAAAGCCTCTTGCTGAGGCTCACGTATTATCACTGGAGTAGGAGAACTTCTTAAATATTCGGCTGCATTCATATGCTACTTGCTTTCTACGATTAGCGATCGTAAGCCTTTTTTATAAAGAAGTCAAGTTAAATATTAAATAAATCTTAAATTTAATGAGGCTGTGGAATTGTTTCGTCAGTTTTACCCAAAATTTCTCTCCAATTACCCACTCTTTTAAAGATAAGCAAAAAGGTCCATGCTTCTTTTACATTAAACAACCATGTTAGGAAAAGATATAAAGAACAGCCTGCAAAAGAAGAAATACCGGTTAACATAAGTAAGTTTATTGTTTTTGTTGTATCAAAAACCAATCTATCTAATAATTTTATAGGAATATATAATGCAAAACCGGTAAAAACAGTTGCTAATGTTATTTTCCCCATAGCAATTAAAAATGGTTTTTTCTCAAAGCCGCCAACTTTTCTATCGAGCAAAATAAACAATAATAAGAAGTTAAGAATTGATGCAATTGAATATGCTAATGCAATAGTCATAACATTTCCTTTAAAGAAAAATACAGACACTGCTCCTAGCCCAATCATAATTCCAGTTGTAATCCCTCCGATAATTAATGGGGTTTTTGTATCATATAAGGCATAAAATCCTCGAGAAACTAAATATACTAACGCTTGTGCAAAAATTGATAAAGAAAAAAGTGCTAAGGTTCTGCCAGTTAAAACAGTCGCATCCCAATCAAATAATCCTGCTCCGTAAATAAGTCTTACAACCGGAATTCGTAAGACTAACAAAAGAATTGATACTGGCATTACCAAGTACATCATCTGGCTAAAGCTTGTTAAAAATGTTTGTTTAAATTCCGCTGGTTTTTCTCTTTCTCTGGATAATACTGGAAACGCTGCCTGTGCAATTGCTTGTCCGAATAGTACAACTGGGGCAAAAGCTAAAGTTTGTGCATAATCAAAAATAACATACATTCTTCCCGGATCTGCCAAAAATGAAACTAAAGTAACAGTAATTAATGTTCCAAATTGGAAAATTGCCAAAGAAACAGTTCTTGGCCACATTAAATGAAATACCTCTAAAATACCCTTCTGCTTAAAAAATAACGATGGCTTAAAGGAAAATCCAACTTTTCTGGCTTGCGGCAACTGCATAAGAACAAAAATTACTGCACCAATAACAACGCCCCAAGCAGGAGCATAGATTCCAACAAATGGCCATAAGGTAACAATGCCAATAATAATTCCTAAGTTATATAAAGCTGCAGCAATACCCGGAATAAAGAAATGATTATAGGACTGTAAAACTGCTGATAGAAAACTTCCGATAATAAAGAATAATTCTCCAATTAAAACTACTCGTAAAAGATTTGCCATAAGGTTAATTTCATGAGGAGAAAAGCCTGGAGCAACCAAATGGGAGAAAAATTCTGCAAAAATAGCCAGAATTACAGAAATAACAGCAAAAATCATTAATCCTAAAGAAAGCAGCGTTGAAGCAAAATTGTATCCTTCTTCATCTTTATTTTTTGTTAAATAATCCGAGAAAACAGGAATAAAAGCACTTGAAAGCGCACCCGCAATAATAACTTGGAAGAGAAAATCTGGAAGCCTGGTTGAGGCTAAATAAACACCTAAATTATTCGAGGCACCAAATATTGCCACCAACAACCTCTGCCTTACAAGTCCCAAAAGTTGAGAGAAAATAACCGTTGCCATAATAATGAATGCCGCAGAAAGAATATTAGTTTGCCGCTTTAAGAGCAAATTGAGGCCTTTTTGAAATAAGTTGATGGGCATATTGTGTTTTACAGTATAGCATGGTAAAATTGGCATATGCCAGTAACAAAATCAGCAAAAAAGAAATTGCGAAAAGATATAGGCCGAACTCTTATCAACAGTAAAATTGAACGAGAGCTCAAAGAGCTTATTAAAGAAGCGAAAACAGCAAAGACAGAAAAAGCTGTTATTGCTGCTGTTAAAGCAACAGATAAAGCAGCAAAAAATAGAATTCTTCACAAAAACAAAGCTGCAAGAATTAAGTCTTCTTTAAGTAAAATTTTAGGTGGTAAAAAAACAGAAAAAACAGCAGCAGCAAAGACAACCAAAAAAGCAGCAAAATAGCCTCTCTTCTCTTTGACAAATACTCCCTAAACACCGTAGACTAGAATTAATGGCAAGTCCAATAACTATTAACCTTGTTAAAAACAGAAAACCAAAACTTTTAGACCAATTTATTGGCTGGTCGGTTACGATTGGAAGAGTTGTTATTGTATTAACCGAAGCACTTGCCTTAGGAGCTTTTTTATACAGATTTAATCTAGATAGACAACTTATTGATTTGCATGACAAAATTGTTCAGGAACAAAATATTGTAAATTTCTTTAAAAAAAATGAAGATACGTATCGTAATCTCCAAGATAGACTTACCTTAGCAAAGGCAGCGATACAAAATGAGAATCAAACAATCAAAACATATACAGATATTATTGATCTTGTTCCAAGTGATGTCAGTATTACATCTATTACGTATAATTCAGCAAACATACGAATTCAAACACAAGCTCAGTCTATAACTTCTATCTCAAAATTTGTCGATCAATTAAAACAATACCCGCAAGTCACATCGGTTAGTATTGATAATATTGAAAATAAAACGTCAACTGGAACAATTACTGTTGGCATTACTGCAATTTTAAAACAAAATCCAAGCATAATTAATCAAGCAGCATCACAATAAATATGACGACAACAAAATCATCATTTTTAATGCAATTACCCAGAAATATTCATTTGAGTACTTTACTTCCCCGTTTGCAAGAAGAAAAAGCACGTGCATATACAACAATTGTCTTTACGCTTATAGCAATTACCATTTTTGGATTTTTTGCAATTAATCCTACCTTTGGAACAATAGCAGATTTAAGTAAGCAACTATCTGATAATCAATTTGTTGATCAACAATTAACAACAAAAATTGCTAATTTAACAAAATTACAACAACAATACGGACAATTACAAACCAGTTTACCAATAATACTTGCAGCAGTACCAACAACACCAACAATGCCTTTTTTTATCGGACAGGTACAACAATTGGCACTTCGGGCTCATGTCGATTTAGTAAGAATTCAAACATTTCCAGTTGAAATTCCAGTAGGTGATGTTATAACATCATCATTTTATTCCTATGTTTTTGGAATAGATATTCAAGGGAGTCAAGATAATATAAATAATTTTATTAACAGCTTAAATACATTTAATAGATTAGTCACTATTGACGGAATTGCGGTAACACAAGTTAATTTAAACAATGTTGGAGCAAGAGCAAATATTCGAGGAGATGTTTTCTTTAAAAAATAATTATGAAAAAAAATGATGTTATATTTTTACTTGGTTCCAGTGTGCTATTGGTATTTGCATGGATAGTTTTTAATATTATTCATCAATCGGTTTCATCAACTATTACTGAGACTATTGCATCAGATATTAGACCAATTCAGTCAACTTTCGATACAAAAACAATTGAAGATTTAAAAGCTCGTGTTGTTATAAGTCCGGATTACTCAATTGGATCTTCAACATCGAGTAATTCTGCCATCCCAACAACAATTCCAACTCCCACATTTGCACCAGCTCCCTTAGCAACAACTACACCTCAGGTAGCAACATCGGGAGGAACAACACAATGAAACAAAAACCTTTTTTAAAAAAACCACATCCTGTTTGGGATAAAAGAATTCCAACACTTCTTGGACTAGTCTTAATTATTATAGGGATTGCCCTCACATCATATCTTGTACAAATTGGTGCAATACCATGGATTAAAGCAGCTCCTTCGGAAAATCCAGAAAATATTCGGGTTACAAATATCTCAAGCGATTCATTCACCGTAACATATACGACAGCAGCAAATGTTATTGGTACTGTTGAAATAAGCAAAGATCAAAATATCTCAACAGGACAAGTTTTTTTGGATGACCGTGACCAAGCAACAGGCACCCCTACGCAACATATGATCCATAGCATTACTGTTAGAAATTTGCAGCCAGGAACACAATATTATTTTGGTATTACATCTGGACAAACATCCTTTTTAAATCAGGGTTCACCATTTACACAAGCAACAGGACCAACAATAGCTGATCAACCAAGTAACGAAGATCCGCTATCTGGTCTTTTATTAACATCCACCGGTGACAAACCAACGGATGCCATTGTCTATATAACGGCGGATGGAGGACAAACACTTTCAACCCTTGTTAAATCAAGCGGCATTTATATTATTCCGCTTAATACGCTTAGAACAACCGACAATAGTAAGTATTTAAAATTAACTTCAGAGACAAAATTTCAATTGTTAGCAATTAGCCCAACAGAACAATCTCATGCAATTATTTCAGCAACAAAACGAAACCCTATTCCAACAATTACTCTTTCTAATGATTATGATTTTACAGGATCTGTTGCTCCAGTTTCATCAACATCTGCTGTATTTATTGGATTTCCAGTCTTTTCTCTTAACACAAATGTTCAAGCAACACCTCAAATTAATGTTCCACAAGCAAATCAAAATTTTACCGATCAACAACCAGTATTAAGCGGAAAAGCACTTCCTGATGCAACTGTTCAAATTACAATTCATTCAAATCAAGCAATTTCAGCAACCGTCACAGCAGATCAATATGGAAATTGGACATATAGACCTGCTTCTCCACTTGCTCCAGGGCAACATACAATAACCATTACGACAAAAGATCAATTTGGCATTATGAAAACAATTGAACAGACATTTAGTGTTTTTCCTCCCGGAACACAAGTTGCAGAAGCAGCAACACCATCTGCAACCTTAGGACCAAGCGCAATTCCAACAATTTCGCCTACGCCAATTACTCAAGCATCTGTAACACCAAATGCTAGTGCTTCTCCAACTGTTATTACTCCTTCTGCACCAACACCAACAACACAATCGCTTCTTATTACATCTACTCCAAGTAAACAAATTCCTCCAACTGGCAGCAATTCTGTTGTAACATTTGGAATAGTAGGACTTGCAACAACAGTGATTGGTATATTACTATTCCTCTCAAGTAAAGGTGCCGCATTATGAAAGTAGCAATTATTGGAGCCGGATTTACAGGCCTTACAGCTGCATATAAATTATTGCAGAATGGCCATTCCGTGACTATTTTTGAAAAAGCAGATATTCCAGGGGGATTAGCCATAGGATATAAGAAAAAAGAATGGGATTGGTCTTTAGAAAGCTATTATCATCATTGGTTTACAAATGATAAATATATTTTGCAATTAGCAAAAGAATTAGAATACCCTGTCCTTATAAAAAGGCCGAAAACATCTTCCTATATTGATAACACCATTTATCAACTAGATTCACCTCTTACCTTTTTACAATTTCCAAAACTTACTTTTTTAGAAAGACTACGAATGCTTTTTGTTTTGGGCTTATTACGTATTGATCCGTTTTGGAAACCTTTAGAATCAGTTACCGCTGCTGAATTTTTACCAAAATCATTAGGTAAAAGAAGCTATGAAATTCTTTGGGAACCATTATTACTAAATAAATTTGGAGAATTTGCAAAAACAATTTCTTTAGCATGGTTTTGGGCAAGAATAAAAAAAAGAACATCATCTCTTGCGTACCCAATGGGCGGATTTTTAGCTTTTGCACAGACTCTAGCAAATACTATAGAAAAAAAAGGTGGAAAAATTATTTATAATGCGCAAATAGAAAAAATAATGCCTCAAGAAAACAATATTTCTTTGGGGAAAAATTATGGAGTATTTGATAAAGTTGTTGTCACTCTCCCTTCTTTTAATTTTGTAAAACTATGCCCACAATTACCAGAAGCATATCAAAAAAAATTACTTTCACTAAAAGGACTAGGAGCTATTACAGTTATTTTAAGACTTAAAAATAAATTTCTCTCCGATAATACATATTGGCTTAATGTTTGTGATAAACAAGCTCCATTTTTAGCTTTAGTTGAACATACAAATTTTATGGAATCAAAACACTATAATAATGAACATTTAGTGTATCTTGGGAATTATCTTCCGACAAACCATGCATATTTTTCTTTAAATGATAAACAATTATTAGAAGAATTTTTGCCATATCTTAAAAAAATAAATCCAGATGTTAAAAATAATATTATTGGATTTGATGTTTTTAAAACTCCTTTTGCACAACCAATTATTCCCACAAATTATTCAAAAAATATTCCTCAATTTTCTACTCCAATTCCTAATTTGTATCTTGCAAATATGCAGCAAGTATATCCATGGGATAGAGGGACAAATTATGCAGTAGAACTTGGAGAAAAAATTGCAGCATATATTCAATGAAAAAATTTTTTCTTAAACATTTTAGTTTAATTTTTTTGATAGCAATTGGATTAGTTATCAGAACAATTAATATTGGGTGGGGATCACCTTTTTTCTTCCATCCAGATGAAAGAAATATCGCTTCAAGTATCACCCAACTTTCTTTCCCAACCCAAATGAATCCTCATTTTTTTGCTTATGGGAGCTTACCAATATATGTAAGTTATTTTTTAAGCCTATTCTATTTAAATTTTTCTACAAAATCAGTGCCGTTTGATTTAGCAATCCTTATAATGAGATTTATTTCTGCAGTTCTCTCTGTAAGCATTATTCCATCAATTTATTACATTGGTACTAAACTTAAAAATTCGACAACAGGTATTATCGCTGCTGTTTTGACAACATTTTCCACAGGACTTATTCAGTTTGCTCATTTTGGAACTTTTGAAATATGGCTTACCTTTTTAACATTATGGTTTTTTTATTTTTGTATCCAATTATTAAAAAAACAAAATATAAAAAATGTTTTTTTGTGTTCTGTTTTTTTTGGATTACTGCTCGCAATTAAAATTTCTTCTTTAGCATTACTTATTATCCCATTATCTATTATTTTATTTTCATTTTTTTCTTTTTCATCAAAATTAAAATTTATTAAATATTGTTGTCTCTCTTTTATAATTTTTATTTTTATAAGTTTTTTGATTGTTTTTGTGTCTAATCCATTTTCATTTTTTGACTATGTAGGTTTTTTAGGAAGTATCCACTATGAAACTGCTGTCGCTCTAGGAACACTCCCTGTATTTTATACCAACGAATTTATTCATTCTGTTCCTATATTATTTCAATTCCTTTATATATATCCTTTTCTACTTAATCCTGTTATTACAATTTTATTTTTAATTTGCTTCTTTTTTGTTTTACTATTTGCAATTGGAGAGAAAAGTAAAACATATTTTCTTTTACTATTTTTTTTTCTTATAACATTTCTATCTCAAGCATTTTTATTCGTTAAATGGACAAGATATATTGTTCCAACTTTGCCATTTATTTATTTAATTATTGCTTTGGTATTTACCTATTTCATAGATTCTACAAAAAATATAATTTCAAAAATTTCTCAAGGAATTTTATTTTTTGCAATTATTGTTAGTTGTATTATTTCTCTTGCTTATACCCTAACTGTTTATGCGTCTCAAGATTCTAGGATATATGCAGCCAATCTTGCCGCAGCAACAATTAATAAAAGCACACCAATTTTAAGTGAAATTTACGATTTAGGAATTATCTCTTTTAACCCCTATTTTTCCAATATTAAACTTTTTGATTTTTACAATCTATCATCTTTTTCTCTTCCTGAGTTAAGTCAAAATTTAACCGACTCTCAATACATAATTGAGCCTTCTCAAA
>DASVYQ010000136.1:0-2518 GCA_036392095.1 Patescibacteria group bacterium | reverse complement strand
AAATAAGATGCGGAATTTTATAGTTACAATGGTCTTCAATAAAATATTCTACTTTCAACTTGTTTGGAAAACACATCTCTTGCATAGCTAAGTAAGATCTAATTAAAGCAATTTCTTCATTGATATAAGACTCGTCAAAGTTCTTATTAGTATTGTTTATACTTAACCTAAGATAATCGCTTAACTCAAAGATAAGGTTATTTGCCTTTTCAGGGTCGCTTTTTACGAAATACGAAATAACAGATAATATATTATCTAAAAAATGAGGTCTAATTTGGGCTTGTAATAAAAACAGTTCTGATCTAGCAAGCTCTACAGAATTTCTATGATTTTTTAACGCTTCGTTAAGCAGTTGCCTATTGATTAAAAATCCAGTAATCCCGGCGAAAATTACAATAAAAATTCTACTGTAGTAATCTCCAGTGTCTATATTAAGCGTTTTTGAGCCATAAAGAAGATATAGAAGTAAATTTCCTAACACACCCCCGACAAGAGAAAATATAAGCATTTTAATACTTGGAGATAACGAGGTACAAATAAAAACAACTAAAATATATCCTGCCCAAGCAGTTGATAAGGCTCTTTCTTTATAGAAAAAAACTACTGAATATATCGCCAAAAAATATGTAACCATAATTGTATATGCGATAATAGAGGTTCTAACTTTAAGTCTTTGTAATGTAAGGGGAAGTAAGACTGCTAAGCTTATAAAAAAATACAATATGATACTACTACTACTATTTAATTTGTATGATGAGGTGGTTACTTTTTCAACCATATAAAGAGCAAGGCATCCCAATGTAGCAATAGGAAAACCAATCTTTAGCATTATATTATTTCTGCTATTACTCAATTTATCATTAAGTTCGCTTTCTGCCATGTTATACTCCTTTACTAAGGAACGAATGAAATATTACTTCGGATTTTTTGCGTGGCACGCATGGCATCCATGCTTGCCTAAGCAAAATTATATCCGAAGTTATATTTTCATCGTTACTAAATAAGTAATGTATTCTATACATTACTTATTTTCACAAAATTATTGAATAATTTCAACATTTTTTTGGAATAAGCGGTTAATTTAATAACTTAAGTGGCATTTTACAATATAGCAGACCCAATATTTAGGCATAAAATTGTACTACAGCACCAAATTTATCTTAGTTTCATTTCTCCTAATGTTATACTTCTCTGCCATATACGCAATTTCTTCCATCCATAATATATCTTTATAAATCAATGAAGTGTAGTAAATTTATTTTGGAATCAACGGTCAACTTACGTGCTTAAGCAACACTTACAATATAAAGCTTTTTCTGAGAAAATATAGTCAACCCAGTAATTTTAATACTAATTCAAAAGGAGATGGCAACAAATGTATAAAATTAATTTGGCAAATAAATTACGGCCAGATGCATTAAACGGAGTTGTTCTTATTTATAGAGATGATACTCCTGGATTTAGACTTGATGACAAATGTATTAACTCTGCAGAGGGATGCCTAATTGATTACACGGGCGAAATTCCAAACGCAGCCAATGTATACAGGGTGCAGATAAATTATACTACTTCCCCGACACCCGTTTATGACAAAGTTTTAAGTGTACTTTAAATGTAGTCTTCTGGACCGCTACTAAAAGAACCGTGATACAACTTTGATAGAAAATGGCGGGAATCTTCCTTTGGTTTTGTCGCTTTGGGAAAATATGATTGGATATATTAATTTTAGTTTTCAGGATAGCAAATTATTAAAAAATTCAAAACAAATCCAACAGGAGGGGTTAAAATGCCACACAAACTAAAAAGTAAGAGTACCGGAAATAAATCACAAAGACATCAGCATGGTGTGCAAGCAGAGAAAACAAATGAGCTTAGCAGAAGGTTGCGCGAAGCTAAAAAAAAGAACAGCCATTTGACTAAATATCAAGTTAAAAAACAGCAAAAGCAGTCACGCTAATTATATTGAACAAGGGCCAGCCAGAAGTACGAGGATCCAAAGCGACAACCAAAGAATTAGATAATTGGAATGTATGAATAGACTTGATTTACATTGGGGATGGTATTTTATGCGAAAGAATGTGGTTATGGCCACTAAAAACAAAAATAGGCTTTGGGATTGTATTTTCATAGCATTAATTATCATTTTAGATTTCTATATTATTTTACATTTCTCATATGCAGCTACACATTTAAAGCTTGTAGGCAGTATAAAGGATACTTTTTTTAAGCAGTTGGATTTCACTCAGCAGCATATTGTTTCAAAGCCTTTGGAGATGGGTTTAACAGACATTCTTGTACTAAAGAAGTTTTTATTCTACCAATCCAGATTAATGGTTGTATACATATTTATCTTTCTCCTGGTATGGAGTCGAAAAGGCTTGGGCAGAGGTGAGTTCGCCGGCATTGAACATGGATCTGCCGAGTGGGGCGGAAAATCGGAATTAAAAAAATTGAGCTCAGATAAAAATGGGATCATTCTCGGAGAAAATATTTATGTTGATGTAAATACTAAGAATAT
>DASVYQ010000135.1:0-15903 GCA_036392095.1 Patescibacteria group bacterium | reverse complement strand
TACATATCTTCAGGGGTATCTGTGAGCCAAATGGCATTGCCCCAGGATTTACTCATTTTTCGTCCGTCTGTTCCTATTAAAAATTCCATCGCTAGGACAAATGATTGCTTGTTGCTCCATTTTTTCTGAAGCGTGCGGCCTGCTTGCATATTAAAGGTTTGGTCTGTCCCGCCAATCTGAATGTCTGTATCCATAAAATAACTGTCATACCCTTGCATAACCGGATACAAAACTTCATGAAGTCCTACTCTTTTGTTTTGGTCAAGTCTTCTTCTGATTAATTCACGACCTACAAAGTCCCCTACTGCAAAATGTTGGCAAAGTTTAATAATATCTTCAAAAGAAAGTTTTTTAAGCCAATCACTGTTGTGGACAACAGTAACGTTTGATAAAGAAAAATCCATAATTTTCTCTGCTTGTTTTTTATATGTTTGAAAGTTTTTTTCTATTTCTTCAGAAGTTAATACTGGTCTTTCGGTATCCTTGTCTGAAGTGTCTCCAATAAGAGCTGTAAAATCACCAATTAAAAACTTTACATTGTGTCCTAGTTTTGCAAAAGCATTAAGTTTTCTTAGTGGGACTGCATGGCCTAAGTGAATTTTTGTTGCGGTTGGATCTATGCCTAAATAAATATTTAGTTTTTTCCCAGAAGAAAGTAATTCTTCAAGTTTTTTGCGGCCAGGAATGATGTTTGCTACTCCTCGTCCTAAAATATCATCAAAATCAATTGCACTCATGTCAGTGTTAGTATATCATGGCTATTTTTCTATTTCTAGGGAATTTTCAAAAAAAACATTCCAGACAGCCATAATTATGTTTTCTGGAATATTAAGCTCTGCTGCTTGTTGTTTTAGCATTGCAATTTTTGTATCTTCCCTCTCAAAGTCTCGAATCTCAATATTTTGAGACTTTTTCATTTCTCCAATTTGGCGCATAACAGCAATTCTTTCTTTTATAACTTCAAGAAGTTTTTGGTCAATTTGATCAATTTGGTTTCGTAATTCTTCAATTGTTGGCATTAGCTTTGAAAAACATCTCCTTTCTGATATGTTCCTAAAATTCTATATTCTGTTGTTTCTGTTTCTAAAATTTCTTTTACTTTTTTCATATCTAAATTTTGTTTTTCTACATCAACCCAAAAATAGTATTCCCATGAAGTTCCTGGAATAGGTCTTGATTCTATTTTAGTTAAATTTAAATCAATTTCCGCAAGTTTTGTAAGTATTTTGGCCAAGGATCCTGGAATATGTGGCACTTTAAAAATAATAGATGTTTTATTTTTTGTTTTTTCTATTATTTGTTGTTGAGAAACAAAAACAAAGCGTGTCATGTTTATTGCATCATTGCCAATATTTTTTTCTAAAATTTTTGTTTTACCCTTCTCTTCTAACAAACTGTTTCCAATCGCTGCCAAATTTTTTTGATTTTTTTCTATAATAACATCTTTGGCTTTTGATGTACTTGTTGTTTCATGAACAATTAGATGGTGTTTTTTAATAAAATTTGTACATTGAGCCAATGCTCTTGGATGAGAATAAACATCTGTTATATCTTCTATTGTTGTTTCCTCAACCCCAATTACATGTAATGCAATTTTTACATAGGTTTCGGAAATAATTGATAGATGCTTATTTCTAAAAAGCGCATCTATATTTTCATGAATATCAGACGTTATAGAATTTTCTATTGGTAAAACACCAACTGCGTTTTTATCTTGCAATATTTTTTCTACAATTTGTCCAAACGATTCTAATGGAATTAATTCTTCCTGAGGCATAATATGTTTTGCTGCCAAATGACTATACGAGTTTCCAGGTCCTAAAAAAAATATTTGCATTATTTTTGCTCCTCCAAATTATTTAATACTTTTTTAAGTTCTTCTAAAATTGGTCTGCAAAATATATTGTAGGTAAGCATATCTTCAATAATATGTCTGTCTGCACCGCTAAACGAAACTGCATGTTGTAAAGCTTGTGCGCCCGGTGTGTCTACAATTGTTTTTTCAAATTGTAACTGTTGTGTAATTTCTCCAACCAAAAGTGTAACAAATTGTGATTTTGCAGATAATCTATCATGCTCTTTTGGAGTAATTTCTATAACATTTACTTCTAAAGTTTTTAAATATTTTTTAAAAGACTCATAAAAATCATTTTGTGTTGAAATGTTATGTACTACGTAATTCATATCTTTCATACTCCCTTTTTTTGCAATAGAGTTTGGACCAAACATTGGATGAGTTGCAATTAATGGATTATTTGACAAATCTTCTTGCATTATTTTTGCTGGATATTCCATAACTGAACAAATATCCATAACAATTGTCTGTGGATTAATAAATTGAGCTATTTTTTTAATTGTCTCTGCAAAATTTCTTATTGGGACAGCAGGAATAATAATATCTGCACTCTTTATATCTTCAATATTCTTTGTAACAGTAATATGTTCTGAAGATTGAACATTTTGTGTTGTTACTAAAATAATTTTATTGTTTGGAAAAATGTTATTTATTAAAACTTTTCCAAAATTTCCAAATCCAATAATGCCAATTGTTTTTTGAGAAATATCCATATTACTCCTTTAACGCTTTTGCGCGAAGAAAATGATCCATTATTACCAGTGCAGACATAGCATCAACAATTGGTACAGCTCTTGGAAGTACACATGGATCATGTCTTCCGGTTGCCTGTAATGTTGTTTCTTGTTTTTCTTTTGAAACTGATTGCTGCAATTTTTTAATTGTGGAAACAGGTTTGATTGCAACTCTAAAGTAAATTGTTTGTCCGTTAGAAATACCGCCTAATGTTCCACCTGCATAATTTGTTTTTGTTGTAATATTGCCATTTCCATCAAGAGTAAATACATCGTTGTGAACGCTTCCTCGCATGGTTGTCCCTTCAAAACCAGATCCAATCTCAAACCCTTTTACTGCATTAATAGATAACATTGCTTTTCCTAAATCTGCAGAAACTTTATCAAACACTGGTTCTCCTAGTCCTGCCGGAACACCTTTAATAACACCTCTAATAACGCCACCTAAAGAATCTCCCTCGTCTCGTACTTGTTCAATAAGACGTATCATTTCTTGTGCTTTGCCTGCGTCTGGACATCTGACAATATTTGATTCAATTTGCTCCATAGTAACAGCATTAAAATCAATATTAGTTTTTATTTTTTCAACAGACTCAACGTAACTTAAAATTTCTATGCCAAGTTTTTGTAAATATTTTTTTGCGATTGCGCCAGCTGCAACTCTTGCTAATGTCTCTCGTGCAGATGCTCTGCCGGAGCCTCTCCAATCTCTAAATCCATATTTTGCTTCGTAGGTAAAATCTGCATGACCAGGTCTGTATACTTTTTTTAATTCGTCATAATCTTGTGGTCTGGCATCTGCGTTATATGCTAAAAGTAAA
This sequence comes from Patescibacteria group bacterium, assembly GCA_036392095.1. Lineage (GTDB taxonomy): Bacteria > Patescibacteriota > Microgenomatia > Levybacterales > UBA12049 > PPGL01. The sequence goes on along the minus strand of DASVYQ010000135.1, from coordinate 12,493 downwards.
ATTGGAGTTCCTGTTGTTTTGCCTTCAAAAACACCGGATAAAATATGAATAATATCTTGTTCTTTTCTCGGCGTTGTAATACTGCTTTGTCCTGGCTTTCGTCTGTCTAAGTCTTTTTGAATTTCTGCTTCTGTAATTTCAATTCCGCTTGGACATCCGTCAACCACAACACCAACTGCGCCTCCATGGGATTCGCCAAATGTTGTAATTTTAAATAATTGTCCAAATGAATTTCCCGCCATATTATTTATTAATCATACTAAATATTTTTTCTAATTGCTCTTTTGTTATTTGTCCTGGTGCACTTTGTTCATTACTACTTTCTGGTGCAAAAATAATTTCATTGCCCCAAATACTTCCGAAAATTCTTGTTATCAGTCCTTTCCTCCCCATTCCTAAAATGATTACATCTTTTTTTTCTTCTTTTAAATCTAATAATAAATGCAATAAATGTAACGCATCTTTTTCTGTTTCGCAAAATGTCGCAATCTTAAATATTGCTGGTTGAAACAGTTCCATTTTTTTTATTATTTCAACTAATGCACTTGTTCTTGGTGTTTTTTTGTAATCATGAAATGATGCAATAATTTTTGCCTTTTTATCTTTTGAAAATTCTAAATCTTTTGTTTGTTGTTCTAGATCTAAATCTAAAAATATATTTTTATTTGCCAATTTTTCTATTATTATTTTTCTTTTTTCAAATGGCATAGTAATTGGTTCTGCATTTTGTCTTCTAAAAACCACAATAATCTTTCCCGCAAAATTATTTGATAAATCTTGCAACATATTTTGTATCATTTCTCCATTTTCTTTTAAGTAATCTACCCAAATTTCAAACATATCAAAATTATTCTTTTGTTGTTCAATAATTTCTAAAACTTCTGGAATAGATTGTTTTATAATCGGAAAACAAATTTTAGCTCTCATAGTTATATATTCTCCATTATAGTTTTTCGCATTATATCTATTGGTGCTTTTTGATTCGTGAACAATTCAAATTGTGCTACACCTTGAAACAATAATAATTCTGTTCCATGAATAACAGTTGCTCCAACTTCTTTTGCATCCTTTATTAATTGTGTCTCAAATGGGACATATACTGCATCAAAAACAATTTGATTTTTATTTAGTAATTCTTTTGCAATAATGCTTTTGTTTGTTTGCATGCCAACTGATGTTGCATTAATAATAATATCTGCATTTTTTATTTCATCTATTTTGTCTAAACCTGCAAATTTGCAATTAAACTTTTTTGCCAATTCTTCTGCATTTTCAACTGTTCTATTATAGATAGTAACATGTGCATTATTTGTGATTGCTGCAAAAACTGCTGCATGGGCAAATCCACCTGCACCAATAACTGCAATATGTTTATTCTCTAAATTATTTTTTTGTTTTAATGGCTCTGCAACTCCAATCCAATCAGTATTTATTCCAATTAAAGTTCCATTTCTATTTACGATTGTGTTTACGGCACCAATCTTAGCTGCTGTTTCTTCTATCTCATCCAAAAAGTACATAACATTTGTTTTATGGGGAATTGTTACGGTAATTCCATTTATTTGCATAGCACGAACCCCAGCAATAGCAGCCTGTAAATTTTCTGGTTTTACATGTGTTGCCAAGTAGACAAATTGATCATCTATTCCCAATTGCCTATATGCACCATTGTGCATTTGGGGAGACAAAGAATGTTCTACAGGATCTCCAATAATAATGTTTATTTTTGTTTTTGATGTAATCATAAATATTTTACTTTCTCTTCTATTTCTGATGTTATTTGCCCTAGTGATTTGCCATCTGTTTGTATTAAAACATCTGCATATTGCTTGTACAATGATTGTCGTTTTTCAAATAGCTTTTTTGTTTTTTCTTTATTTTTCCATAAAGGTCTATCTTGTGTATTTACCAATCTATTAGAAATTGTTCCAAAGGATGTTTCTAAAAAAACAACACAAGCATTTTTTGTTAAATGCTTCATTGTTTCCATGTTTTCGACAACTCCACCGCCTGCAGAAATAACAACAGGATTTTGAGTCACAATTTTTTTAGCTGCTTTAGCTTCTAATTCTCTAAATTTTTTCTCGCCATATTTTTCAAAAATATCTTTTATAGATTTTTGTTTAGAAAGTTTTATTACTTTTTCATCCATTTCTAAGACATTTGTTCTTAGACGTTTTGCCAATAATGGTGCAATAGATGTTTTTCCTGCTCCCATAAATCCAATTAAAACAATTTTTGATGCATCTTTATTTTTTATTTCTACTTTAACTCCAATTTTTGCTAATTGCTTAAAAAAATCTGGGAATGTTTTATTAACAACATCTGGATTGTTTATTATTATTCCAGGAAGTTTTGTTGCTGCAACAGAAAATGACATTGCCATTCTATGATCGTTGTATGTGTCTATTGTTGCAGGTTTAGGGTTACCTCCAACTATTGTTATGCTGTCAGCAGTAATGGTATTTTCAATATTCATTTTTAATAGTTCATTATGCAACGCTTGCAGTCTGTCTGTCTCTTTAACTTTTAATGAAGAAGCACCGGTAATTGTTGTTGTTCCGCTAGTAAATGCTGCCATAACTGCAAGTGTTTGAATTTGGTCTGGACAATTTTGCATGTTTACAATTATTGGCTTTACGCCGTTTCCAATAACTGTTACTTCGTTTTTCTTAAAAATAATTTTACTTCTCATTTGTTCAAGAATGCTTAAAAATTCTTTATCTGCTTGCAAAGAATCTTCTCGCAAATTTTTAAGTGTTATTTCTGATTTAGTAATGGCAGCAATTGCGGCAAAATATGCACCACTGGAAAAATCTCCTTCAACAATAAATTCTTTTGCAGAAATTGGTTGTCTTTTTATTATAAATTCTTGAAAATTTTTATTTTCTACATCTACTCCAAATTGTTCTAATGTTTGTATGGTCATTGCAACATATGGTTTTGAAATTAATTCTCCATCAATTTTTATAGTTAGACCAATAATTGGTGCAATCATAAGTAGAGCAGAAACAAATTGACTACTGGTTTTTCCAGAAATAGTAACAAAATTTTTTGTAAGTTTTGATGATGTAATTTTAATTGGTGGAAATCCTTGATTTTTTTCAAAATTTATTTTTGCATCAAGATCTTTTAATGCATCTGCTAAATCTTTTATTGGGCGCTCTATTAATCTCTGTTTTCCAGTTATGGTTTTAATTCCAGGAATTATACAACAAACGGCCAATAAAAAACGCATGGTTGTTCCAGATAAATCTGCATCTAAAATTACTTCTTTCTGCTTGTTTTCAAAAACATTTCCAATTACCGTAATCTGACCTTTTTCTTGCTTTATTTTTACCCCTAATTTTTCTAAACAAGAAAGTAATGCAACGGTATCATCACTAAATAATGGATTTTTAATAACAACAGTATCTTTAGATAACGCACTTAAAATTAGTGCCCTATTGGTAAAGGATTTACTTCCAGGGATGGTAACTGTTGCCTTTATCGGTTTTAGTGGTGGAGAAATACTTATAGTTTTCATAGGATTTTCCCCACAACAGTTTTAATTATAGAATCAGTTGCGTCTTGATTAATTATTCCTTGTCCGATTGTTTTTAACAAGGTAAATTTAATACGTCCATTTTCATTTTTTTTATCTGTTTGCATTTTTTCTACAATATCATTTGCTTTTATTCCTATTGCTTTAATTGGTAATCCTGCAAATAATATCTTTTCAATTAGTAAATCTAAAGCATTTTGTTTAAGTAAATTTTTTTCAACAGCAATTTGTGCTTCTGCCACCATGCCAATTGCAATTGCTTCTCCATGTAAAAGTGGATTGTCTGTTGTTTGACTTAAAATTTCTACTGCATGTCCAACTGTATGACCAAAATTTAATAATTTTCGTAAAGAAGTTTCTTTTTGATCTTTTTCAATAATTTGTGCTTTTATTTTTATTGATTTTTCTATAATTGAAACTAACTCTTTTTGAGAAAATTCTTTTGGTTTTTTGCTGGTAACAAAATCAAAGAATTTTTTATCTGCTATTGCTCCTGTTTTTATTATTTCTCCAAATCCTGCAATAAAATCTCGCTCTGGTAATGTTTGTAAGAGCGCAACATCTATAATTACGGCAATTGGTTGATTGAATGTCCCAATTAAATTTTTCACTTCCAAAAAATTGACTCCAGTTTTTCCTCCAACACTTGCATCTACTTGAGATAAAAGCGTTGTTGGAATATTTATAAAATCCAGTCCACGCATAAACGTACTTGCAGCAAAGCCTGCCATATCAAGGATTACTCCTCCGCCCATATTTACAACTAATGTTTTTCTATCACACTGTAAATCTAGTAATTCTCTCCAAATTTCTTCAACTGTATCTATAGTTTTTGACCGTTCCCCAACAGGCATAACAATTGCTTCCGAATTTTCCGGTAAAAATTGCGGCAATTGTTTCAGCAACAATTTCTCTATGTGCTTGTCTGTAATAAGTACAACTTTTGAATATTTAGAAAAATTAATAAGCTTTCCTAAATTTTCCACTATATTTTCTCCAATTAAAATTGGGTAAGTTAGCTGAGCGCTGTCTTTAATTTTTACAATTACTTTTTTCATACAACTTTATGCTCCTTTGCAGTTTGTACTCTTTTATTGTACATCTGCTGGATAAGTTTTCTATATTCTCCCCATGTTAATTGTTGTGTCGCATCTGACATAGCACCTTTTGGATTTGGATGCACCTCTATAATATATCCGTCAAAGTCGTGTTGGTTTGCCTCTAATGCAATATCAAACACTTTTTCTACACTCCCTCCAGTATGAGACGGATCAAACAACATTGGCAAGCCTGTTTTTTCTTTCATACGCATTGCCATGTCATAATCCGGCACGTTTCTGTACCCTTTAGGATTGTTGTCTGCAGTTGGAGCAAAACCTCTATGGCAAAGCATAAGCCGCTCTTTTGGCAAGCCGCTGTCTAATACATGTTCTACAATTCCTTCCCAGTGTTTTTCATTGTGCCAAATTTGGTTTTTAACCATTAAATATATTCTTGGGTCTTTGGCAGCAATGGCTGCAATGCCTCTTTGAATATAATGGTTTTGGTTTCGTGCGCCAATCCATAAGAGTAATTTTGTATTGTTCCTAACCTTTAAAAACGCATTTGCTACCTGTTGCGCGTGTTCTATCAGTATTGGTTCAACTCCGGGGTTTAATCCCTGCTCTGCTGCCTCTACAACATATTCAATGCCAGCCTCACCCACGCCTTCAAAGCCAGGCTTAGTCCGTGGCTTCCATAAAGAAAGCCGAATAAAGTCTATTTGCAAGCTTTTAGCCTGCTTCATAGTCTCTAAAACCTGCTCTTTATTTTCTACTGCGCAGGGTCCTGCAATAATAATTTTTTTAGGTAATTTTATTGGTGTCATATATTTTTTGATTTTTTAAACATAAAAAAACCTCCTTTTGGGAGGTGTATTTGCTTTGGGCCTACTTTACAGCAAATTACCCCTCCGTAGGGGAAGTAAAGTAAAACCAAAAATAATTTTGAGTCAATTTCATATGTCTAAACTTATTATTACATGTTTGGGAAAGGATGTCAAATAATTTCGATCAAATAAAACATACGAGATATGTGAAAAAGCAGCAAGCGCAAAACACTAAGTTTTAATTTGCCTGTATTTTAAAAAACCGCTATAATCTACCTATGTCAGAATTTCGAAGCCGAAGAAGGCTTAGAAACGGCCTTACCAAAATGGTTTGGCTTTCCCGCCTAAGTACCTTTATTTTTTTTGGACTTATTGCAGGTATACTTTTGGTTGCCGGGCTTTTTGTATGGTATGGTAAAGATCTCCCTGCTCCAGGAAAACTAACACAAGCACAGCAATCTCAATCAACCCGTATTTTTGATAGAAATGGTGAACTTCTCTACTCCGTTTATCAAGATACCAATAGAATTTATGTGAATTTATCGGATATTCCAAAAAACTTACAAAATGCAACAATTTCTGTAGAAGATAAGAATTTTTATAATAATATTGGCTTTTCACCTGTTAGTTATTTGCGTGTACTTCGTGATGTAGTATTTAAGGGAGAATTAACCGGAGGATCTGGTCTTACACAGCAATTAGTTAGAAATACATTGATCACTTCTGAGCGTACACTTCCAAGAAAAATTAAAGAATTAATTCTTTCTATTCAGGTAGATAAAAAATATTCAAAAGATCAGATTTTGGAAATGTATTTAAATGATGTTCCATATGGAGGAACAAACGTTGGAGTTGAGGCAGCAGCAGAATATTATTTTGGCAAACATGTTAAAGAATTAGATTTAGCACAAAGTGCATTTTTGGCAGGACTTCCCCAAAGTCCAACAACATACAATCCATTTGGTGGAAATAAATATTATTTAGATAGAACAAAAGTTGTTTTAGATAGTATGGTAAATAATGGCTATATTAGCCAAAAACAAGATGAAAGCGCATATGCAGAAATTAAAAATTATCAATTTGAACAACAAGATACTTCTATAAAAGCTCCTCATTTTGTCATGTATGTAAAACAATTATTAGAAGACCAACTGCACTTTACACCTGCCATGGTAGAAAATGGTGGTTTACAAGTAACAACAACCTTAGATTACAAAATAGAAAAACAGGTTGAAGAAGATGTAAAAACAGAAATCGGCAAATTAAATACAAAAACCCAAGATTATAACGTACATAATGCAGCTGCAATGGTAACAGATGCAAAAACAGGTGAAGTTTTGGCAATGGATGGCAATACAGATTATTTTGATAAAACAATAGATGGCAATTACAATGATGCCTTGGCTCCAAGACAGCCAGGATCTTCTCTTAAACCAATTATGTATGCTACAGCATTTGAAAAAGGATATACACCGGCAACCATGATTATGGATGTAAAAACCGACTTTCCAACAGGTGATCCAACCAGTCCTTCATATTCACCGGTAAATTATGATGGAAAGTTTCACGGTCCTGTACAACTACGAACAGCACTTGCTAATTCTATGAATATTCCTGCAGTTAAAATGTTGGCTCTTAGCGGCATTAAAGATGTTATGACAAATGCATATAATATGGGAATAGAAAATTGGCAGCCAACAACAGACAATATGAAGAATGTTGGTTTGTCTTTGGTACTAGGAGGTAGAGAGACAACATTATTAAACGAAATGACAGCTTATGGTGTTTTTGCAACCAGTGGAATACGACAAGATCCTGTATTTATTCTTAAAGTAACAGATAGTAAAGGAAATGTTTTGTATCAATGGCACCAACAAGACGGACCACGAGTTATACCTCAAGATATTACCTTTTTAATTTCTGATATTTTGTCAGATAACAATGCAAGAGCTTTGGAATTTGGAACTCATTCATGGTTATATATTCCAGGAAGAAATGTAGCAGTTAAAACCGGAACAACAGATGACAAACGGGATAACTGGACAATGGGTTATACGCCTTCGTACGTTGTTGGGGTATGGGTTGGAAATAATGACAACAGTCCTATGAATCAGGCTATTTCTTCTGGAGTTACCGGAGCATCACCTATTTGGTACGATATTATGACACAAATATTAAAAGGAAAGCCTAATGAAAATTTTCCAAAACCTGATGATGTAACACAGGTAACAATAGATAGTACATTTGGCGGTTTGCCATTTGGTAATCAACCAACAAGACAGGAATACTTTATTAAAGGTACAGAGCCAACAGCATCTTCTTCTGTGTACCAAAATAAAGATGGGAAAACGTATTATGTTATTAAAGAAAACGATCCTGTTTCAACAGATGGACAAAACAGATGGCAAGCAGGAATTGATCAGTGGATTAAAGACAATCATTCAGCAGCAGATTCTCAGTGGTATCCTCCAAGTGATTTGGTAAATCAATCAAATCCAACACCAACCCCCCATTAAAAGTATCCATATTGTGAATTAAAAATAAAAAGATTATACTTTTTTTATGGTAAATGGTACGCCTGAAATGCCTGGGCAAGGACAATCACCTGTAGAACAAAGGCAAAATGCAATTCCTATAACACCAAATACTCCTGAATGGGAGCCAAACTTAGATGTAGCGCTTCCTATTGATACAAGAGACATCCCTGATTTTGCTGGATGGGTAAATTGGAATGGATTTAATTTAGATAAGCGTACTCGTTTTGTTCATGATGGATTTGATTTTGCAGCATATTACACAACGCAAGGGCAAATTGTTTTTGGTTTACCAAAAGGACTTCCTATTCGAGCAATGGCTGATGGGACTGTTGTGAATGACCGACAAGGAGAAGGAAAAATGGCATATTACTCAAGTGTACAAATTGAGCATGGACATAATGCTGCTTTAATGAGTACTGTTGGGTCTGGATTGTTATCTGACTATGTTCATGTACTTCCCGCCGAAGGGATTATGGGAAAACAAGTGCAAAAGGGAGACGTAATTGGCCATCTTTATGCAGAAGATGAACCTAATGAAGGTGGAAATGCATTAGTGCATTTACATTTAAGTATGTACAATCGTGATAATTGGGCATATGACTCTCGGTCTCATGAGAGAGATGTTGATCCTGCCAGAATTTTGCCTAATTTAACAGATCATTCTGTCCCAACAAATCAACAAGGGAGAGCACAATTCAGCGTGCCTTCTTTGCCTGATATGTCAGTTACCAATGCTCACGGATTTACTAATATAGTTGTAAATAATACAAAGTAATTTATTTATTCTTTCAATCTTGCGCCGAATTTTGTAGAAAGAGCGGTAATAATTTGTTCTCGGATTTTACTTACTTCTTCAGTTGTTAAGTTTTTATCTGCATGTTGGTACACAATATGAAATGTTCTTGTCTCTTCAAATTGGTCTAATAAAGAAACATCTGCAATAATTGGATTTTGTTCTTTAATAACACGAATAATTTCTGCGGTTTTTGCTTTTGCATCTGCAATAATTGCCAAATCTTCAATTACCGGTGGGTATTTGGCAAGTGGCTTGTATACTTTTTTATTATTTGCATGCTGTAGCCAAATTTCAAAATTAATTTCTGCAATAACATAATTATGCTTTACCAAAATTTCTCCAAGTTGTTCGTGTCCTATTAAAACATATGCTCCTACGCCGCCTTCTAAATATTCTTCAAATTTTATATGTTTTATATTGCACTCAGTTGCTAATTGTTCTAAAAAGCCTTTAGCATGAAAATAGTTAGCTTTTTCTCCATTAATTTTGCCTTTAAGTAAAAACGCTAATTTTTGTGTTTCTTTGGGTAATTCTTTTGCTTGTTTTTGATAAACGTTTGCTAATTCAAAAATTTGCACGTTATCTGCTCCCCTATTCTCATTTAAGACTGTTTCAAAGCTGTTTGCTAAATTTTTTCGCATATACACATGCTCTTCATCTAGTGGGTTTTTAAGAGCAACTGCTTGCTCTAGTGGCATATCTAGAATACTTGCTGAAACCATAGAGTAGGTATAGACTTCGGTAAAACCCCAGAATTTAAATGCATTTTTTACTTTTTCTTCCCAGTAAAAGGGATTTTCAGTTTGGTGATAAAAAGCCGCCTTTGTAAATGGTGGAAGTTCTGTTGGAATATTGTGATATCCATAAATTCTTGCCACTTCTTCTATAACATCTTCTTCCATAGAAACGTCTTGCACTCGCCACGATGGTGGTGTTACTTTAAGCGTTTTTTCCTGTTTAACAACAGTAAATGAAAGTGAAGTTAATATATCTACTGCTTCTTTTGTTGGAATTGTAACACCGATTACTTTAGATATTTTTTCAATATCTACAGTTATGGGAGTTGGTTTTACTTTATCTTCGTAAATATCCAAAACATCACTTGCCAATTTTGCATCTGCCAATTCTTTATATAATTTTATTCCTCTTTCTAATGCAACAAGTGCTAATTCTGGATCAACTCCTTTTTCGTTTAGTGCTGCAGCATCTGTTCTTATTGCCAGTCCCATGGATGTTTTTCTGATTTTCCATGGATCGTTATTGTCAAAGAAAAATAATATTTTTTTGGTATTATCTGTAACAACACTGTTTGCTGTTCCCATAACTCCTAACAAATCTACAATTTCACCTTTTCCGTTATCTGCAACAATATCTCCCCCCATTAAAATATGTTCTTTATTATCAAGCGTTACTACTTTTTCTCCTTTTTTTGAGGGGCGAATGATAAGTTTTTTTGTAGTTAAGCGATCAAAATCGAACACATGGCACGGATGACCAATCTCAAGCATTACATAATTGGTAATGTCAATTAAATTATTTAAGCTTCTAATTCCCGCTGCTTCTAACCTGTCTTTAATAAACTGTGGAGATTCTTTTTTCTCAACTTCTAAAACAATTCCTAATACTCGTCTAACCAATGTTTTGTCATTTTTAATGCTAATTGGAAATGTACTTGGTGATGCTTTTTTTGTTTTAACAACTGGAAGTGTTATAAGTTTTGCACTAAATCCAAATCTTGGCAAAATTGCTGCTGCTTCTCTTGCTAATCCTCGTACACTTACCATATCTGGTCTGTTAGTTGTTACTTCTATAGAATAGACAAAATCGTTTTTACCAAATGGTTCAACTCTTTCAATAGAAGCACTAGACAAAGACAAAGCTTTAGCAATTTCCTTTGGTTTTGCTGTTGTTTGCAAATGTTCTCGTAAATGTGAATCTAAAATTTTTATATCCATATATCTGTTCGCTCAAAATTCTTAAAACTGCTCTAAAAATTCTAATTTATTACTATACAAAAGTCGCAAATCATCTATTTCTATTCCTTCTTTCATCATTAACACTCTTTCTACTCCCCAGCCAAAGGCAAATCCTGTATATTTTTTAGGATCAATGCCACCGTATTTTAATACATTTGGGTGTACCATTCCTGCTCCTCCCATTTCTAGCCAACCTGCTTTGCATAATTTGCATCCTTTTCCAAGACATACTCCACAGGTTACATCAACTTCAAACGATGGTTCGGTAAATTGAAAGTGATAAGGTCTAATTCTTGATTGTCGTTTCTCTCCAAAATATGATTTTACAAAATAATCTAAAACTCCTTTTAAATGAACAATAGAAATATTTTCTCCAACAACCAATCCTTCGAATTGGTGAAACATTTGTGTATGAGAAACGTCTGATTGTCTTCTGTAGCATTTGGCAATGTTTAACATTCGAATAGAAATTGGATCTCCTGTCTTTTGACTTAATTTAACTGCTTTTTCCATTTCTCTAACTTGGCCACTTGATGTATGCGGAGTTAGAATAATTTGTCCAAACTTGCTGTTAGTTTCCTCAGTTGTAAAAAAAGTTTCCCAGTCATCTCGAGCCGGATGATTTTCTGGGAAATTAAGTGCAGTAAACGCATAATAATCCCATTCAATTTCTGGATATCTTACCCTAGTAATGCCAATTTTTTCAAAAATACTGGTAATTTCGGAAATTGCCTGAGTAATTAAATGCAAATGTCCAAGAAGAGGCTTTATACCTGGATTAGTAACATCTAAATTTGCTCTTTCTTTTTGAGAAGCATGTTCTTTTAGCAGTTTTTTCCTGTCGTCAATTGCCTCTTCTAATATGATTTTAATTTCGTTTGCTAATTTTCCAACTTCTGGTCGTTTTTCAATTGGAAGTTTTGTAAGGTCTTTAAAAGCTAAGGTCAATTTGCCATTTCTTCCTAAAAACTGAAGTTTTATTTCTTCTAATTGTGCTTGTTCTGATGTTTCCAAAATTAATGAAAGCGCTTCGTTTTTGATTTTTATTAATGTTTCTTCCATGTTCATGTGTTATTTTAGCATAAAAAAATCCCCTGGTGGGGATTAAGGCTGCAACGCTCAAAATAAAAGTTATGCTTTTTGAGCTTTTGCAACCACCTCTTTAAAGGTTTCTGGATCGTTAACAACTAATTCACTTAAAATTTTTCTGTCCAAGGAAATATTTGCTTTTTTAAGCTTGTTAATAAAGACACTGTAGGAAATTCCTAATGGCCTAACTGCTTCTGAAATTCTTGTAATCCAGAGTGCTCTGAAGTCTCTTTTTTTATTTTTGCGGCCTTGCATTGCATATTGGCCAGCTTGTAAAACTGCTTGTTTTGCAACTCTAACTAATCGGCTTCTAGATCCACGATATCCTTCTGCCAATTTAAGCAATTTATTGTGTTTTCTTCGTGATACTAATCCTCTTTTAATTCTCATATTTTATTTTTTTTATATAATTTATTTTTTACTTCTATATAAAATCGTTTTACTTCTTTATGGAAGTTTCTAAACGAATTTGTTGCTGATCTTTCTGACCTAGTTTCCCGAAAATTCATGTTTCGGGTCTTTGATTTTTCTTTACCTCTAGACATAGCCAAGCATTTTTCTAATTTTTTTAGCAAATTCAGGAGCTAATACTCCTGGCTCTTTGCCTCGTCTGTTTCTGCTGCCAGATCTATACATTTTGTGATGCCCATGATTTTGATGAGCAAACATAACTTTACCTGTTTT
>DASVYQ010000134.1:0-3155 GCA_036392095.1 Patescibacteria group bacterium | reverse complement strand
ATATTGAAAGGTGAAAATGTATGCGATAAATAATACTGAAAAGCATGCAATTACTACAATAAGAAATTTAACAAAAATATTTTTTTTCATTTACTTTTTCGGGCAAATAATAATTCATACTAAAATAAAGAAATTACCATCTTTCTAAATGCTGAAATTGTGCATAATAATTTATATCTTCTTTTGTGATTGAAGGGCTAAAAGTATCTATTACATCATTAAGAATCTTTTCGGATATTGGTCCATTAATTGATAAAGCCTTTCTTGCTGCTTTTTCAACTATTAATTCAATATCAGAACTAACAAAGTATTCTGTTTTATCTGCAAGCGCATTGAAATTTATATTTTCATTTGAAGGCCGCCCGGCTAAATGCATTTTAAATAATTCTCTTCGTGCTTGTTTATCAGGTGGAGGTACAAGAATTCTTTTGTCCATTCTCCCAGATCTTAGAATTGCTTTATCAATTCTGTCAGGATAATTTGTGGCTCCTACCACTAACACATTTTGGGATGAACTATCATTCAGTTGCATCAAAAGTTCATTAACCTCTTCTTCTTTATATTGAGAGGTTGTGGACAAATCTTCCCTTTTAGGTACTAATCCGGATATTTCATCTATAAACACAATTGATGGAGCTTTTGCTTTAGCAAGATCAAACACATGTGCGATTTTATTTGCAGTTCCATGTATATAAGAGCTACCTACATCTGAATGTTTTAATTCAACGAAATTAAAGCCTAATTCTTCTGCCAGTCTTCTAACAATAAATGTCTTTCCACACCCTGGAGGACCATAAAGGAGTATTCCATTTGGAATAGAGAGTTTATATTTTTTAAAAATTTCTGGTTTCAAAATTGGGTTAATTACATCTTCTAGTAAATTTTGTTTAAGTTCTTCCATTCCTGCGACTGCAGAAAATCCCTTAAGCGTAGTTAAATCCTCAATAATTTTTGTAATTTTCTCCGTAGAATATTCATCAATAATAATACCTATATAATTATTATCATCTACATTTATTTGCACTAAATGATATTTGCCACTTTTATCAATAATCTCTTGCGGTTTAATATTTAAAAAGAGATAGAGATAAGTGTTATCAGAAAGAACATAAACCTCAGTGAAGAATACTCTCTCAACTCGTCGGATCACAGTTTCCCCCGTACTTAATTGAAATCCATTATATAAAATTGGTTTTATTGGTTTATCCATATTATTGCTTTGTACAATTAAGAGCTAAAAAATTTTTATATGATTGAAGGCTAGTATTGTAAGCGTCCACTTTACTATTATAGTCTGCTTTCATTTGATTATAACTTGCTAATTCTGAATTGTAATTATCAACAGAATACTGACTATATCTATCTACTAAATCATAGTCAATTTTAAGTTGTTCAGCTTTACTATTTAAATTATTGTAATCATTGTCTAAGTTTGTTTTTGTGCTTGAGTCTGGTGCCATCGCCTCAGCTTTTGTAGCATTATCCTGAGAGCAAGTATATCCATCTACGGTGACTGTCTGAGGTTTCGAATTTGCGAATGAAAAATATCCTACGATAACTATAATGACTAATATAACCCACCCAAAATTATTTTTTTTCTTAGTTCCAGTGTTAATTTCATTCGTTTTTTTCTTATCATCAACAAGAACAAAGTTTGGATCTTTTCTAGTACTCTTCTTTTCAAGAAAATCTAAATCTAAATCTAGCTTTTTATTTTTACTCATATTTAATTTCTGTTTTTATATATCCATCCAATAATAAAGAAAATTAACCCAACACCGTTAAACCAAACTGTCAACCATCCAAGAATATATAAAATGTTAGCTATATTATTTCTTGAATTGAGTTTTTTTATAATCGGGATCACTCCAACATGTACATATGCATCAATAAAAAAGCGCAAAATTACTGCGTCATAAGTATCACCTAACTTTTTTTCAATTTCACTTACTAATTGATTACGATAAGTATCGATTTGTGCGAAATTCTTAGCATTTAATCCACTGGTTCTTAAATTAATATCCTTTATTATGTCATCTAATGCTTCTCTATTGAGATCAAAGATGTCGATATCCTTCCAAATTAAGGCGATTAGGTCTTTATATAATTCGTTTGCTTCAGTAAAATCTTTTTTATTAAACAACTCAGTTGCTTCTTGGTATTTCTTTCCAAGAATGTTACTGATAATTGCTTTTTTTTGAACTTTCAAAAATTGCTTCATATCCGATGTATTTTTGACATTTTCTTCTTCATCTTCAATCAGCTTAAGTGCCTTCTCAAACTGTTCATTTTTTACGAAATTTACCAATGCATCGGAAATTTCATTTTGTTTTTTGTTTTTTTCTAATATTTTTAAATCCTCTTTGAAGACAAATTCCTGGCCATCTGTTCCACTTATCTGTTGAGCTATATTCAGCAATCCAACTGCTTTTTCATGTTCACCATGAAAGTTATATATATCCAAAACAATTCTACGAATTGCTATTGCAGTTTGATCTCGAAGCTTCTTAGCTTGACTGTCATCATAGAAACCTAAATCAATTAATTGATTAAAGAGTTTTTGTAGATTGGAAATAAATAATTTAATGTCTTTATAGGTATCTACTTCTACTGGAGTATCTTTTGAAATCTTTATATTGTTTAAAGATTCAATATAAGAAGTTATTTCTTCAAATACAGGATTTAAAATTTCTGCTTCTAATTTAGTACCTTTACCTTTAAAGACTTTTGAAAATTCAGCTAATACTAAATTATTCTTATATCTTTTTTCTATATCAGTATATATATCAGAAAGAATATTTACTACATTTTTCGGAAATTCATTTAAGATGACTGTGCTTGTATCTAAATCATCATTTAATTTATAGACTTTAAAAAAATCACCCCAAAACTTATCTGATTCAGTAATACTTTTCCATAGAGTTAATGAATCTTCAATATATACTTTATTTTGTTCAGTTTCGGTCAGAAGAAGCAAACAATAAAGGATGGCTAAGTTCTTTTTGTAGATATTATTTTTTATTGAATTTGATTGTTTACTTATACTCCATGTTTTGATTGCATTTCCGAAACTTTTATTTTTTATAAATTCAACTGCTTTATCATCAACACTGTCTTGAATCTCAAACCAAAAAAAATAATTGATTAATCTTTTT
>DASVYQ010000133.1:0-19186 GCA_036392095.1 Patescibacteria group bacterium | reverse complement strand
TACTCTCTGGATCAAAGAAATATTCAATTTCTCCTTGTTCAAATTCTAATGTGCGGAATACTGAATTTCCCGGAGTTATTTCATTTCTAAAGCTTTTTCCAAGCTGTGCAATTCCAAATGGAAGTCTGACTCTGGTTGAATTTACAACATTTTGAAAGTTTACAAACATTCCTTGTGCTGTTTCTCCTCGTAAATATGCTAAATCTTGATCTCCTTCAACAATTCCCAAATGAACTGGAAATAATAAATTGAATTTGCGAACATTTGTCCACTCAAACTCTCCACAGTCTGGACATGGGATTTTTAAGATAGTTATGATCTCACTTAGTTGCTCTGTTGATAGTCCTTCAACTTTTTTTGATGCTAAAACTTTATTTAAAAGTTCTTGTGGAACTTTTTCTGACGCCTGAGCAGAGGGAATTATATTGCTTTCTAAATAGTTTTCAATTAAATGATCAGCTCGCATTCTTGTTTTGCAATTTTTACAATCAATCATGGCATCGGCAAAACCTGCTGTATGACCAGAAGCTTCCCAGATTTTTGGATGAGAAATTAAAGAAGCATCAAGCCCTACAATATCTTTTCTTTTGTGGACAAATTCTTGCCACCAAAGATTTTTAATATTTCGCAATAACTCTGCTCCCATTGGTCCGTAATCATAGGTGTTTGCAACTCCACCATATAACTCAGATCCGGGATAAAAAAATCCTCTTCGTTTTGCTAAAGCTACTAATTTGTCCATATGTTCTACCATACGTTAATATTACCACAAAAAAACCCGTCACCTGTATAGGGACGAGTTATATCGTGGTTCCACCCTACTTGCTTCTTAATTATTGTTAACTCCAGGTTGCCAAGCCTTTCATTGCTAACAAGAATAAGATATCATCTAAGACCTATATTGTCAACTTATTGGCTTTTGTACTTGCAGTAATTGAGGAATAATTTGCCTGGATTTTAATTTTTTTTCTAAAATACTTTCTATAAATATAGACGCCTTAGATCCTGTTAGATCATGGGTTGATGTAGTAAAACCCAAAACAGTAAGTAAACTAATTTCAAAAGTATGTATTGCTTCTCCAATTCTTTCTTTGTTTTCTAAATCTGAAAGCATTTGCACCAAAAGATCATAAATCTCAGGCTGCTCTTGGTTTTCTGGACAAAGACTGTCTATAAGCTCACAAATATGGTATGCCATAGCAACTCGGGATAGATTATTTTTAATACTGCTGTGAGAATTAATTGACTCGACCTCTGTTAACACATGCATTCCTTCACCTTTATACAATGTCATAACTGCAATATTAAGCGGCTCTATATGAGAAGCGCGTTTACTGGTAATCTTTCTTACTCCTTTTGCTTTTACCTGAAGCTTCCCCTGATCTTTTGTGTAAATAGTCAGAATTCTATCTGCTTCACCAACATTTTTTCGCTTTATAACTATACCTGTAGTTTTAAACGTCCGCATATTTTTAGCCTAACACATTTTTATTAAATTCCAAAGCGAAGACATGATTAGGGAGTAATTTTAATTGTTTGGTCAGTAAGCAATGGGAAATTCTGTACTTTTCTGCCGTTTACAGAAACTGTGTATTGCATATTATTTGTGCCAGGTTGTTTTTGATACATTGCAGGAAGCACAGAACCACCTGCTAATTTAAACGGTAATTTGTATGTAAGAGTGTATGTTTTTGCACCTTGTGGTCGTACAGTTATAAAGCCTTCAAATACTGTTTTTCCAAGCTCATCATATGTCATCATTTTTACTTCTGAGCCATCACTACTCATTAATTGGCTCCCTTGTGGAACATATACTCTTACCAAATCTCTTTGCACTGCGTTTAAGCAAAGGCCACCTCTTTCAAGATTGCAATCAGATGGTGCATATGGATTTTTATAATTTATAGTAAGTGTTTTGGTAATAGATCCATCTGATTGAATTTGATAATTTTGATCAACTGATTCTGTAATAAATAAATTAGATTTTGCACCGCCAAAGTTAGCATCATTAATGTGCAAGTAATCTCCATCAAATGATTTAATCCTTCCTGCCGCATTAAGTGCCTCAATCCCTGATTGTGCATCTGTGTTGTATACATAAAACATAACATGCTTCTGCTCAATATTGTTAAGCATCGCTTGGAATAATGGTCCCCAGTAAACCTTTGGTGAAGAAGATAATGCTTTGCTCATAATGGCAAGCATTAAATCTCCAATAATTCCTTTTCTTTGTGTTCTAACATAATTAACAGGTTTATCTGAAGCTGCTTCCAATTCATAAATTACATTTGCACAATTACATCGTGGGTCATTTTTTGTCGTAAAGGTTTGTCCATCAACATCTATAGAACCACCAAGAATATCTATTGCATTCACTAAAGGATATGTATCAAGAGAAATAATACCATCTACTTTTGAATATCCGCCGGCAGTTTGGTATAGCTTATCAAATTGCTGCATAGAGGTAACAAAGTCTGGTGATAAATTTGTATCTCTTAAATTCCATCGTGGAACTTCTGGTAAATATTTTGCCAAAATTCTTGGGGCTAAAGGTTTATTTGGTACCGTATCATCAAGTGTATAAATATCTGATGCACCATCTGGATGAACTACACCATGGTCAAATCGCATAATTGCATATGCAGTAATAAATCCGCCGGTTGGTCTAAGTTCTTTGTCGTTTTGAAAAAGGACTAAGTATTTTTTCTCTGTTGGTTCTCCTAACATTTCTGGAAGAACTTTAATCAATGGTGTTGCTTCTGAGACAAAAATATTTGCATCATCAACAATAGTTTTTGCTTGTCCTAAAGTTGTCTTAATCTTACCGCCGCCAAAAATTGAAGGATAGTGATTTGGATTAACTTGATCCAACTCTTTTTGCATTATGGCTAATGATCCGGAAAGTTTATCTATATTTGGGGCAATCTTACTAAATGTAGTAACTGCAGTTTGAATACGCTGTTCTGCACTTCCTCCGGTAAAACTTCCTTTTCCTTTTAATCCCAAAACATCTGCATATGGAGCCACAGAATCAACCAATACTCGTCCTCCATCAAGACCTGCTAACCCTGCATTTACTAAATGAACTGCATCTGAATAATACCAATTTGCAATTGGCACAAAAGCCAAATATCCCATTGATGCAACATCTCTTTGCAGTTTTACCATTTCTGCTTTTGTATTTGTAAGCTCAGTACTTGCAGCTTCAACGTTTTGCAGTTTTGCTGCATCAGCTACTTTTTTTGCTGCTGCATACGTTACTTTTGCTTGACTTGCAAGTTTAATACCTGGAAGAATAATACCCAAAATAACAAAAATGCCCAAAACTATTAAAACACCAACAACTCCAAGAAGCACTTTTCTTGTTGTTTTTCCTGATGATGATCTTTTTTTTACCATATCTGTTTTTGCAGGGGAATTTATCTTGGATGGCATAGATGCGTCTGAATTTAAATCAATTTTTTGAAAACCATCCATACATATCATAGTAAATAATTTAGAAAAATCTGTCAATTGGTAAATTACAAGGCACCTTTACCAGAAATCATTGCCCAAGGGGTTTTGGCAATAATAAATAAGTCATACCATATTGATCGGTGTTTAACATAATTTGCATCCATTTCTATTCTTTTATCAAAATTTATATCAGATCTTCCGGATACCTGCCAAAAGCCGGTAATTCCCGGTTTTACAGATAACACAACTTTTACAGCATCTTGTGTATGAGGATACTTTTTCTGTTGATCTCTCAGCTCATCAGGATAATATGCTCTTGGTCCAACCAAACTCATATCACCTTTAATGACATTTACAAATTGAGGAATCTCGTCTAATGAATATTTTCTAATAAACTTTCCAACACTTGTAATTCTCGGATCATTTTTTAATTTATAACTTCCCTTTTTGTAATTTTCAAATAATTCTGCAAATTTCGGATTTTCTCTTAATATTTCATGAGCATTTTGTACCATAGATCTAAATTTAAACATTTTAAATAATTGACCATTTTGCCCAACACGAGCTGGTGTATCTGCAAGAATTGGACCTTTTGAATTAAGTTTTATTGCCAGGGCAACACATATAATAACTGGAGAAAAAATAACTAGGAGAATAGTTGAAAAAATAATATCTGTAAAACGTTTTACAAATTCGTAAATAATACTTTTTTTAATTTCCGTATACGGCATAGGCATCAGGCTAAGTGCTCATGATCCGTACCACTTAAACTTTCCACTACCTTTTTAATTTTTGGTACAGAGGTTTTAGGGCAAATTAATACTACATCTTCTGTATTTACAACAATCATGTCATCTAAATCTATTCCGACAACAAGTTGTTGGGTAAAATTAAATACTAGTGAATCCTGACAATCTTTAAGCAGCAAATTTCCTTTTGTCACATTTTCTGTTTTCGTTTCTTGTAATGCCTCTTTTAATGATTCCCATGCACCAATATCACTCCAACCTAAATCTTGAGAAATTACATAGACATTTTTTGGATCCATTCTTTCTAATATTGCATCATCAAAGCTGATTTTTTCTAATGTTGGATATACAGTTTCTAATGTTTGTTCATATGATGAAGTTTTGTATGCGTCTGCAATTTTTTGTAATCCCTCTGCCATATCTGGAGCCAATTTTTGAAAATTTTCTATTAAAAAGCGAGGAGTAGTAACAAAATATCCCAAATTCCATACGTATTGTTTACTTTCGAAAAAGTCTTCTGCTTCTGTAAGCTTTGGTCTATATTTAAGTCTTTTGAAGGTATATAGTTTTAATCCGTCTTCTTCCAAAGCTTGCTCCCCGTGATGAATCCACCCCATATTTTGATTTGCAAAACGAGGATTTTGAGCAATAAAAATAAAGTTAGCCTTTTTTTGTTTTATAACATTTTCTGCTGTTTTTAACGTATTTCTAAAAGCTTCATCATTTTTTACCATATGATCACTCCAAAGAATTGCAATTGGTTCATCTAAATCTTTTGTACCAAGCAAATAGGTAGCAAGGCCAATAGCAGGACCAACATCTCTCATCTCTGGCTCAAAAATAAAATTTTCTTTTGGAATCTCGGGAAGCTGATCTAAAACAGTGTCTTTAAATCGTTTTCCTGTGGCTACATACATTTGAGAGGATCCAAAGGTTGGTGCAAGTCTTTGAATTGTTTGCTGGATGGTAGAAGAATCGCCAATAATACTGCTAAATTGCTTAGGGGTATTTTTACGAGAAAGTGGCCACAAACGTGTACCGACTCCTCCTGCAAAAATAACAATTCTCATACTATTTTTTTATTGCCTCTAGAAGCTGTTTTTTAAAGGTTTCAAAGCTAAACCGTAAAGCATTCTCTCTACAAGCTTTATTATTATAGACGTTTTCATTAAAGTTTGCCAATACATGAGCCAATGCATCAACAGTTTGACTCTCAAAAAATGTGCCTGTTTTGCCTTGCTCAATTATTTCCAAAGCGCCCCCGGCTTTAAAAGCAATAACAGGCTTTCCAAAAGCTTGTGCTTCCACCATAACAAGACCAAAATCTTCTATTCCAGGGAATACTAATGCACGACAATTAGCATAATATGTTGCTAGCTGGGCATCAGTCACTTTTCCAACAAATGAGACTGTCGGTCCTGCAATTCTTTTCAGTTTATTTGTATTCCCATCTCCAACAACAATAAGCGGCAATGAAAGTTTTGTTGCAGCTTTTACAGCCAAATCAATTTTTTTATATTGCGTAAATTTAGAAATTCTAGATACAACTAAAAAATATCCTTTATTTTCTTTAACAATTTTTGTATCTGTAAGTTCTACCGCTGGATAAATAACGGTAGATTCCCGATGATAATATTTTTTTATTCTATTTTGTACTTCTTTTGAAATAGCAATGTAATAATCAGGCCTTTGAGAAGCAATTTTATCCCATGTTTGTAAATAAGAAGTAATGGGAGCAGCAAAAAAGCGTAAAATAGGATTTTTAAAATAGTCATTATACCCGCTCCACAAATATCTCGTCGGCGTTAAGCAGATACAAATGTGCTTTGTTGTTGGTTTTGTAAGTATTCCTTTTGCTGCTTCTGAAGTAATAGAAATTACTAAATCAAATTCGTCAAAAGAGAAACTTTCAAAAGCAACAGGCATAAGAGAAGCAAATAATTCGTGATGGGAACTTAATGGAAATTTTTGTAAAAAAGAAGGAATGATTTTAAAATTTTTTGCCCATGATGCTTTTTTTGCATTATAGACTGATGTATACAAGGTTGCCTCTGGAAATATTTTTTGCAGTGTCAAAAGTACACGCTCTGCACCTCCCCATTTATTTACTCTGTCATAAACTAATGCAATCTTCATAAATTTTTTCTGTTTCCTTTGCCATTTTCTCCCAAGAAAATTCTCTGGCATATTGTAAGCCCTTTTTCTTTTTTTCACTAATAGTAATTTCCCTTTCTAATACTGCTTGCATTGCTTTTACAATTGAAGTCGGCGAATGCGGATCAAAATAAAATGCACTATCACCACATATTTCTCTAAAAGAAGGAATATCTGATGCTAAAACTAAACAATGTTGTGCCATTGCCTCAATTGCCGGTAAGCCAAATCCTTCCATTAATGATGGGAGGACTAATGCCTCTGCATATTTATATAATGCTGCTAATGTTTCATCAGAAACTGATTCCAAAAAAATAATTTTATCTATTAAGTTTAATTTTTTAACATGTTGTTTAACTTTCTCCCAGAAAAAATCATTTTTTCCAACTAGATATAAATATACATTTTCTTTTCTATTTTTCATTAATTCTGAAAATGATTCTAAAAGAGTCTCTAAATTTTTGTGAGGATAAGCATTACCAACATAAAGAAAATATGGAGATTGAAATGTATTCTTTATATTTTTAGCTGCAATATGATTATCAACACCTTCATATGTTACAACAATTTTTTCTTTTGAAATATTATAATGACTTGCAATTTCTTGCGCAGTTGCGTTAGATACTGCAATAACTTTTTGTGAATTCTTAATTGCAAAATGCATTACATATCTATATGCAGCTTGTTTTATCCAGTAAATAAATGTTGGAAGTGTAGATGCTTTACCAGTTGGAAAATGGTTAAGAATTAAATCATGAATTGTAACTACAAATTTACCCTTATAAAAAACAGGAATTGAAAAGTAGGGAAAATGCATTACATCTAGTTTTTCATTTTTTAGAATTTTTGGGAAAACTGTTTGCTCTTCAATTGTATGCCAGTGAATATCTGCCAATCGCTTTTCAAAATTTTTCCCCGGGACTTTTAAAGTAGTATATTCATTGTTTCTCAAAAAAAGAATATAGGTATTTTGGGTATCTATTTTTGCCAACGAGAAAACAAGGTTTCTTATATAACGACCAACACCTGTTTCATTCCAAAGCCTGCAATCAATACCAATACGTGCCATATACTTATTATAACCTATTACACATTTCACACAAAGCACTATGCAGATACCTTGGGAAGATTTTTTTTATGAAGCATATTTATTCCTTGCATAACTGCCCAAGTCACAAAAGCAGGGTATTTTTGCATATAGTGTTTTTTATAAAAAATTCTCATTGCATCAAAACGGGCATTTTGTACCATAATTTTTCTTTCAATATTTGCAGTTGTTATATTTTGTGATTGTTTTTTAATACCGCTTGATACTCCTCCATAATGCAGGATTGAAACTGTAGGTACATAATAAATTTTCCATCCTTTTTCTCCTAACATATAGCAAAAATCCAAATCTTCCCCGTAGAAAAAATAATCTTCATCCCACCAGCCAATTTGCTCACCTGCTTCTCTTCTGACAAGCATAAATGCCCCAACAATTGCAGGAACAGTATGAATTGTTTCTAAATCTTTCCATCCTTGTGTATATCCTGCAAATAATTTAGTTTTAGGAAATAGCTTTTCTAACCCTGAAAAATGACAAAATGCATTCCAAGGAGTTGGAAATCCTCTGTGCGATGCTTCATCAATAGTGCCAGTTGGAATGTTAATTTTACATGTGCATGCACCAGCATCTTGATGAGTATCCATAAATTCTATTAAAGTTGGTACTGTCTTAGGATAAACAACAGTATCTGGATTCAAAAATAAAACATAACGGCCCCTAGATTTTTTGACAGCTACATTATTTCCTTTTGCAAACCCCAAGTTTTTTTTATTATCCAAAATATGTAAATATTTTATTTTTGAAGTTTTTTTGTATTTTTCTAATGCCTCAACACTTCCATCAGTTGAGTTATTATCAGAAACAAAAATCTCATATGTTCCGTTTTTTACTTCTTCTAAACAACTTTGTTCAACAGAAGCAACCGTTTCAACAGTCAATTTTTGCGTATTGTAACTGACAATAATAATAGATACATCAATTTTTTCTGGCATATTATTTATTATTTACTGCGTCTTGATAAACTTTTTCTAATGTTTTGGTAATTGACTCCCATGTGTAATTTTTTTCAATAAATTCTCTAGCATTTTCTGTAAGTGTCGTATACAATTCATTATTTGAGAGTATTGTATCAACATGCGATGCCAGTTGATTTGCATTTTCTCCAATTAATGCATGTTCATTATCTTTTGCCTTTAGTCCTTTAATTCCTAACTCTGTTGTTACAACT
This sequence comes from Patescibacteria group bacterium, assembly GCA_036392095.1. Lineage (GTDB taxonomy): Bacteria > Patescibacteriota > Microgenomatia > Levybacterales > UBA12049 > PPGL01. The sequence continues at coordinate 10,551 of DASVYQ010000133.1, read as the reverse complement.
GGTACGCCACTTGCCATTGCCTCTAATATTTTATAACTTGTTCCTCCTCCTACAAAAATCGGGGATAGAAGTATATCTGCTTTTTGATATATTTTCCATGTTTCTACAGGTGCATTTTCATCAAAAATAATATTTTTACTCGCAAAAGACTTTAAGTTTTGCGGTATATGTTTTCCAACAATCCACAAGGTAACATTTTCTGTTTTTATTAATGGCCAAATTTCTTTTACAATATATTCTGCAGTATTAACATTTTGGATCCATTTAAAATTTCCCATAAAAAGAATTGTTTTTGTTTTTTTTGCTTTTTTCTTTTTAAATGGAAAGCTTTTAATATCCACGCCGTTGGGAACAACCACAGCATCTGTCCTTTGCATAAGATTTTTTTCTTCTTCAGATACAGCAACTAATTTTGTTGCTTTTTTCCAAAACATTTCTTCCCATTTTTTTATTTTTAAAATATCAGCCATTAAAAATGGCCGTAGATATATTGGCGCCTTTTGTGCAAATTTTTCATAAACCATATATTCAATATTATGTTCTACCAAAACAGTAGGCAAATATGTTTTTGGTAAATTCTGAAAAACATACATTGTTTCTACGTGAATCACATCAAAGCGAGTATTATTTAGTTGATTTACAATTTCTTGTTTCATTTCTGGTAATGTATGTCCTACTAGTAAAAATGGAAATGCAGAAGTTGCTGTTTTTGCAATATTTTCTATGGACCATTGTTTTTTTCTTTTAACCGTAACAACAGTTTCGCATAATTTTTTTATTTCTGTAATGTCTTCATCTGATTGATGAGAACGCATTTCACAAACAAGAGTAATGTTATGTTTGCTAGAGAGCTGTTTAATAATATTATACAAACGAACATGTCCACCAGAATCAAGTGGATATGGCAAAAAAGACGAAACAACTAAGATTTTCATGGCTTTTGATGTAGATTAAACAAAATATAGTCAGATGTTTGCGAAACTATTTTATATGTTTTTCCAATACCTGCATCTGCTGGCTTTGGATTAACCAGCACTAAATAATCAGCTCCCAATTTAATCAGATCTGGTAAAGAATGCTCAAAAGATGGCCATCCTTTTCTATTGGTTTGATATAAAAAGGATGTATCCCCATCATATGGAGCAATAATTTTTGCATTTGGAGGAGTTAACTTATTAATAGCTTCTCCTGTTGTAACAATAGCCATATTATTTATATTAAAATAATCCCTAACCTGATACCATCCAAACATGAATACAAAAATACAACAAACAGCAACAAAGCCTGAATAAATTATTTTTGTTTTAAGATTTGTCGCAAGAGAAATTGCCATATCTACACCCAATCCAAAAAATAGAGCTAGCGTTGGAATAATAAGTATTTGGTAATAATCATGTTGTACATTTCCACGAGCAATAACGACAACATACAGTAATGTCGCTAGTAAAAAACTAATAAAAAAACCTGCATCTTTTTTCTTTGTATTAAATAGTCCTAAAAATGCCAATGCTATTCCCCAATATCCAAGAATCAATTTGCTAATTCTTTCTGCAAAAATCCAATAAAAATATGCACCGGTAAATCGAATATTTCCAGCATTAAAAAGCCAAGAAGAGGCAGGGATTCCTTCTGGATATTGTGTCATCCAAATTCTCCACCATACAAGAGGCAAAATACTTAGTATCGCCATAATATAGATAAAGGGTTTTAAAAGTACTTTAAATCCCCAAGCCTTATACCCAATCCAAACTAGAGGTAAAAGGAAAAATGCAGCATAGGGTTTTAAAAGTAAAGAACTTGCAATAAAAATTGCCGAAAGAATAAAAAATATAATTTTTTGTAATAAAGAAGATTTCGTTTTTTGTTTTGCTACCCATATATCAAAAAAATAAATTGCACCAAGAGCTGCCATACTCATTGAAGGATCCGGTAAAATTGTTCTGCCATAATAGATACTGTAAGGATCTAGTGCGAAAAATGCTGCAGCGGATAATCCGACAAGAGTATTTCCATGTCTTTTGCCTAAAAGATAAATAAATAACGCTGTAAGTGCACTTGCAATAATGGTAACAATTCTTCCCCATTCTTCTAGTGTAAAATGGTGAAATAATTTAAATAAGCCTGCCTGAGCAACATTATATATTGGAAATTCTACAAATCTATATCCATGAGGATTATCTAGTCCCGATTGCACATTGGAAATATCGTCATATTGGGGATGTAAAACATCAAATCCATTTTTTATAAAATTTCGAGAAACCGCAGATGTATCTGCCTGACGCCATGAGTGCCAATCTGCAATAGGTGAAGAAAACCTATAAAAGCGTACCATAACGCAAAGAAGAATTATTATTCCCAAAATTAGAATTTCTTTAATTTTCATCTTCTTTTAACTTCTTGAAGATCACCATTTTTTGTAAAGGTGAAGATATAACTCCTATTATCTTTCTTGTTTGCGTAAAATTGCGCATCGTCAATTGTTTTTGGCTGTTGGATATCTGGCAGAGAATCTCTATAGACAAACCATAATGCATCTTTAAGACCAACTGGGAAAACCCATGCATTATCTACTCGCAGCGGTGTATTTACAAAATAAATATGCTCATCAGGCTGAATCTTTGGAAAATATTCTGTTTTAATAATCGCTAATGTTTTTTGTGTTATAACTCCCGCCTTTTGCCATTGTGCCGATTCTTTTTGAGACAAAAGTGAATATGTGCTAACAAGAATAATAGCTAGAACTGAGCAAATGATAAATGCTATTTTTTTAGGATATTTTTTCTTTAACCCGTCATATATGGCAGCTAAAATACCAACTGTCGAAATTGCAAAACCAATACTTGCTACATAAATATATCGCTCACTTATATTTCCAAGACCTAAGAAAGGAAGCAAAGCTATAACTGCAAATGCCAAACCAAAGAGGATATGATAGTTTTTTTCTTCGGCAATTAATCCAGCAAATACTTTTTTATATTTAGAAAGTATCATAGCAATTACAGCCACTGCAGCAATGACTATAACAATCATTGGAATCCAATATGCTCTCAATCCATCCCGAAGTGCTGTATACAGAGGTAAGAATGATTCACCAGAGATAAATAAACCAATATATCCAAACAAATTACCAAAGAAGTTGGGAATAAAGTGAGGAATACTATATGCATAATCTCCACCAATCGGTGCAACATTTACTTTTGCTCTAATAATTGCATATATACCTAACAATGCGACATATGGAATATATTCATACATTCTTCGCTTTTCTTTCTTTGGTTTAAAGTAGAAAACATCAAAAAGCGCAATAAGCAATGGATACATAACCGCAATCTCATAAGAAAGCAAGGCAAGAGCAAAACAAATAATACTAAGAACATACTGAATATATGATTTTTTCTCTCTGAATTTCATCCATGCATACAAACCCCCAACTATAAATACTCCGGATAAAAGATTTGAAACTGTTGCAATCCAGTATGTTATTTCTCCATGTGAAGGGGAAACCAAGAAAATAACTGCTCCAAAGAATGCAAAGAAGTGACGCTTAAAAAGCTTAAACAATAACTTGTATACAACAAGAGCAATAATCAGATGAATTAAAAGCATAACAAGATGAAATCCTTCTGGTTTAAATGCAGAGAAAGTAAAGATAATAAAAATAAGCAATTTATCAAGAGGTCTGTAGAAAAATCCTCCTGCATTAGTAAAGTAATGAATTATATCAATTGTTTTTGAAGACGCTGCCCATCGAAGCCAAGTAAAGTCATCTGCTACAAAGAAATTAGAGACACTACCAAAATAGACAATACCAAGAATAATAAATAGATACATTCCAATTAATGGGGCTGAAGTAAAGAATCTAAATAAGCCTTTTTTATATGCTACTGTCTTTTTTTGATACAACATGAGTCCTCCAGTTCCAATTCCAAGAAGTAACCAAAGAGGTTCTGCTACTTTTGATGCTTCAAAAACGTCTATAAAACTTGCATTAATAACTAACCCGATTATTCCCCCAGCCATTCCATAGGCGACATATTTAGCATAGGAATTTGGAGCATTTGGACCAATTTGTTTTAAGAAAATACCTAAAACAACAAAAACCAGTGAAAAGGTTATAAATCCAAGTGCTCCTGATTCTCCAAGGGTTCTAAAATAATCGCTATCTGTCGCAAGAGTAATTGCGCTATACCCACTTCCCAAAACCGGATTTCTCATAAAGGCACCCCATGCACTTGGCCATTCACCCTGAAACCTGGTAGTAAATGAAATATCATAAACCAAAGCTTGTTTTACCAAAAATGTTCCCGAGATTGTAGAGATTTCTACTCCACCATATGCTAAATTAAGATTTTTTGCGACATTAGTTGGCGCTTTTGTTTTAACAACAGCAACATTAGTCTCTGTCCCTTGGCCAGGAAGAGTTATAAAGCTAGAACCCGTTGGCAAGTTTTGTGATGGAGGAGGTGCACTCACAACAACAGGGTTTTTTGAAATTTTGTTTTGTAATTCCTGTGGAAGACTCGCTGTAGTTACACCCACTACTTGTCCTTGGTTATCTGTTACCACCGAGGCAATTCTAATTGTTTCTAAAAATCTTTTTGCTGTTGAAGCACTAAACAGCATTAAAAGAGCAATACTAATAACAATAATGGGCAGTATAAATTTTTTCTTTTTTAAAAATAAAAACATGCAGCAAGCACCAACTAAATAAGCAACATATGAAATTCTCGAAGAGGTGAGAATTAATAGAATAATTGCACCTATTGAAAGAAGAAAAATATATGTTTTTGCAATCCAATTTTTAAATGCCATTACTGCTCCAAATAGAACTGGAATAACAAAAACTAAATAAGCTGCCAAATCATAGTGCCCCCCAAAAGTTGAGGTAATACGTGCATCGGGAGGTAAACAAAGTGGGATCCCTTTAGCAAATTCTTCATTCCCTGTTTGAAACGATGGAAAACAGAAGGAATATTTTTCAAAAAAATGGGGAAATGCATTCCAAAGTAAAATATACCAACGTTGTCCAAAACCATATAAAACTACTCCCGTTAATGTAACTGCTAAAACTTTTAGATAATCTTTAATATCTTGTTCGCTTCTAATTGTTGAAAAACCAACAAAGAATAAAATCATATATTCGATACGCCTTAGATATTCCAAAGCTGCAATTTTTGGGAAAAAATTAGCTAAATGAGGGGCAATAAATAGTAATGAAAAAACTAATGAACAGAGTCCTGCAATCCAATAAAGTATAATTGGTGTTGCAACAGGAAATGGGAGTTTTACTTTCCGTCGTATAAGTTGGATAAACCAAATTGCAGTAACAGCCAAAATAAGAAAGTCTTCAAGTCGTATGTAAACCCATGTGTGGTTAATATGGACACTCGGAAGTTTTGGATATAAAGCAATAAACATTATTGCTAATGAAACTCCAAATTTTAATACATATTTATCAAAAAAGTTTAAGAGTTTGTTCATAGGTTGTAACTAAATAGTTATTTCCTAGTATTCTACCTATTATAACCAAAATTATTCCTTTCGTCTTGAGTAAAATATCGGAAATTATTTGCTCCCAGATAGGCATATGCTTTTGATAAAAATAGTGAATACCTTTATATATGTTAATAATAGCAAAGCTTCTATTACTACTTCCTTGTGATTTATGAAGCACATGTATGTTTGGAAAATAATATGTCTCAAATCCATGCTTTTTGGCCCGAAAACACAATTCCATATCTTCCATATACATAAAAATCTGCTTATCAAAACTACCAATTTTTTCGAATAACTCCTTATTTACCATCATACATCCACCTGTTACCCAATCGACTCTAGAAATACTCGTTGGACTTGCATGCAACATACCAAATCGCTCAAAACCCAACAGCATTAAAATTAAATTAGGTAATGTATAAAATTTCCAGGCAGAAAGTTGCGGTGTTCCATCAAAATTCTTCATTTTCCCACCCATTATGGCAACTTTTGGATTCTCGTTTAAAAATTCTGTCATTTCTATAAATCCTCTGTCTTCTACTTTTGTATCTGAATTTAAAAATAATACATACTTTCCTTTTGCTTTTTGTGTACCTAAATTACATCCATTACCAAATCCAACATTCTCTTTGTTTTCAATTAAAATTACTCCTGGAATTTTATTTTTTACAATATAATTTTTAATTTTTTTAACTGAATCATCAGCGGAATTGTTATCTACAATAATATGTTCTATTACTCCGGCTTTTAATTCATTTTTAAATTGGTCAAAAACCGAACTTATACATTCTATAGTTAAGTCAGGGGTTTTATAATTTAAAGTAACAATAGATAGCAACATAACTTATCTAAACCAGGCAGCACGGCCTAGGGTATAGTGAGGATCTGTTAATTTTCTTTTTCCAATTTCTTTTGCAGGAACTCCAGCAACAATACTAAATTCTTCAACGTCTTTGGTAACAACGGCTCCTGCAGCAACAACTGCTCCTTTTTTAATTGTGACACCAGCTAGAATAATAACTCGTGGACCAATAAATACATAATCTTCTATAACAACCGGTTTCATTTCTGGTGCAAAATTTTCATCATTAATTGCATGCTCCCCGTTGTAAATCATAACTTCTGAAGCAATATCGACATGATTTCCAATGGTTAATGTTTCCCGTCCGTCTAAAACAGTTTTTTCGCCAATAATCGTATCTTTTCCAATTGTTATATGTGTTGGATTATAAAATGTTATTTGCATATGCAAAGATGTTCCCTTGCCAATTTTGACTCCTGCTAATCTATAGAAAAAACGGCGGATATGATGAAATGGTACAAATCCAATTATCCAAAGAATGTATACCACAAATTCAAGGCCAATTGCTCCGAGCCTTCCAACAATTTTTTGGATAACTTGTCCTGATGTTAATTGTTTTCCCGTTTTATCTTTCATTTTGCAATACTTTCCAATACTTCTAAAGTTTTTTTAGCGGAATTTTCCCAGGAAAATTTTTTAATATGCTCTTTCCCTTTAGTAATTAACGATTTTCTTAATGTACTGTCTGTAATAAGCTTTTCCATTTTTAATGCTATATCATTTGTATTGTTTGGATCAACATACAAACAAGCATCTCCGCCTGCCTCAGGAAGACTACTTACATTACTGGTAATAACAGGACAGCCATATTTCATGGCCTCAAGCACCGGTAATCCAAACCCTTCATATAAAGATGGAAGCACGAAACATAAGGCATTTGCATAAAATCCAGCCAAATCGCTATCTGAGACAAAATTTAATATATGGACTCTTTGCGCAATACCTAATTTTTCCGGAGTTTCTAAAATTGGCTCGTATAACCAACCTTTTTTCCCAACAATCACTAAATCTACATCTTTGTTTTTATTAGCAATTTGAGCATATGCTTCTATAAGACGGGCAATGTTTTTTCGAGGCTGAATAGTACCGACAAAAAGAATATATTTTTTAGGAATTAAATAGGTTTTTTGTAGATAGTCTATGCTTGGTATATCTTTCATGTTTTCTATTTCTAGCTTTATTCCCGGATACGTAACAACAACATTTTCCGATTTTACCGGGTAGTACTTAATTATATCATTTTTACTACTGGTACTTATTGTAAAGATTTTTGAAGCTTGTTTTGCAGAATACGATGTCCAATTTTGAAGCTGATACAAATCTTTTTGTGCAAATAGCTCCGGAAATCGCATATAAGATACGTCCATTATGGCAATTGCTGTTGGAACAGGAGAAAATCGTGGGGCATAATGAGTAGGAGAAAAAAATACATTCGGTTTTTTTTTCTGAGTAAAAAGTTTTAATGGAAGTGCAAATTGTGTCCAAAGTTTCTGTGGTCCAAAAACAATATATTTCCAGTTGCCTGTTTCTTTTGGCATATGAGGCAAAGGATTACTTTTTAAATAAATGTAAAATTGGATATGAGATGCTTTTTGTTTACTAAACTCAACCAATAACTCATATGCATATTCACTTATGCCTACTCTTTTTTCTACATTTGCTTCATTTCCATCAATTCCAATAATCATAATTAAAATCCTGGATAAATTACTTCTAATTTTTCTTCAGGAATTCCTAATATTTTTTTGGCATCCTCTTTTGAAGACTTTGAAATACAAATTATTTTATCAATTTCTTTTTTAACCCATGCAAGTTTTCTTTTTTGCACATCTACAATTTTTTGAGATGTTTCATTTGGATAGGTATAGACAATGAGATCATACAGAATGGTTACTTTTTTAGCGTTGCTTGGAGGTTGAGTCCAGTCTGAAGAAATAAAAACATCTATTTTTCCTAAAACATATTCAATTGGGAAAACATGCAATCTATTCCAAACAAAATCCAAAAAAGATGGAGGAAAAGAAACAAGTTTTATAGAAACATTCGGTTTTGAAGCAAATTCAAACAATTCTTTTTTGAGAATTGCTTTTCTTCTCAAAGAAGATGCAAAAAGAATATATTCATTTTTTGTGTCTTGAGCAATTAAATGAGAAACTAGATTTTTTAAATAATTTGCAACTCCAGTATTAGGATATGCAAGCTGAGAAACGTCAATTCCTATCTTCATAAGTCTATTTTACACGAAAATACGCAAAAATCACTGCGCAGAGAAAAAAAGCAGCAGCATACCAGGTTAAATGCTCTGCGGTAAAAAATACCCATTTTGCAAATAAGGGAATAGAAATAATAAGACAAATAACTCCTGCTGATAAAAACCATGAAGATTTATGTTTAAAAAGTAAAACAGCCAGAACTATTAAAAATAACATGTCTTGTATTTTCATGGCTTTCTTATTGTATCAAATTCCATCTTGTGAATAAGCAAACAAAATATTATACTTTGTGTGAATTTATGAAAGCTAAAAAATCACTACGTGTCCCCTACGCACTTTCTGTTTATAACCAAAAGGAAATAACGAAAGTTATTAAAGTATTAAAAGAACACAGAACAAATTTAGGAAAAGAAGTATACGAGTTTGAAAAAAACGTTGCAGCAAAATTTGGGAAAAAATATGGACTTATGGTTAATTCAGGTTCTTCTGCTAATTTACTAGCAACAGAAATTTTACAACTTCCAGAAGGGTCAGAAATAATTACACCCCTTCTTACCTTTTCTACAACAATTGCACCGTTAATTCAAAAAAAATTAGTTCCTGTTTTTGCAGACGTCGAAGAAGGAACATACCAAATAAATGTAAGTCAAATTGAAGGATTAATTACAAAAAAAACAAAAGCACTTATGATTCCTCTTCTACTTGGAAATGTTGCAGATATAAAAAAATTAAGACAACTTGCAAATAAATATAACCTTTTTTTAATTGAAGACTCTTGTGACACATTAGGCGCAACATTTGACGCAAAACCAACGGGAAGTTATACAGATATTTCAACAACCAGTTTTTTTGGCTCACACATTATTACATCGGGCGGAAACGGCGGCATGATTATGGTAAATAAAGACGAATGGAAAGATAGAATTAAAATGCTAAGAGGTTGGGGAAGAAGTTCTTCACTTTTTGGAGAAACTGAGGACATTACAACACGATTTAAAGCTTCGGTAGACGGAATTCCTTATGATGCTAAATTTGTTTTTGGAGAGTTAGGGTATAATTTTTTACCAAATGAAATGTGTGCGGCATTTGGGAATGAGCAATTTAAAAAATTGCCATTATTCAAAAAAACACGAGAAGAAAATTTTAAAAAATTATATTCATTTTTTAAACAATATGAAGAGTTGTTTATTTTACCCAAACAACTATCCCAAGTATCAACTCAGTGGCTCGCTTTCCCATTAACAATAAGAAAAAATGCTAAATTTAGCAGGTTAGAATTAGTCACCTATTTGGAAAAGCAAAATATTCAAACAAGACCAATTTTTACCGGAAACATTTTACGCCATCCTGGTTTTAATACAATTCCGCATAAAATTATTAAGCAAAATCATTATATTACCAATGATATTATGGAAAGAGGATTTTTAATTGGGTGCCATCATGGAATGGAAGAAAAACATATAAATAAAATTAAAAATGTATTTACTGCATTCTTAAACAAATAATTATTTTATAAAATTTATTATTGATTTTTCTATTCCCTCAGCAGATAAGTCATGTAAAGATAATAAATAATCTACAGACCCCGTAACAGAAGTAAAAACATCTTTTATACCAAGTCTTAATACTGGTATTTGAGCATTAGAAGCGGCAATAACTTCAGAGACAGCAGATCCTAACCCTCCGGTAATATAATGATCTTCAATCGTAATAATTTTTTTCATTTTTTTTGCTTCTCTAAGAATTGTTTTTTCATCTAACGGTTTTATTTGCGGCATTGAAAACAAAGAAACAGAAATATTTTTCTTTTGTAAATTTTCAGCAACTTGTTTTGCAATTGGCAATAAACTCCCTGTAACAAAAACCGAGGCATCATTTCCAGAAAATAATTCTATTGCTGCGTTTATAGAAGAAACAGGGTTTGTATAAACTACTGGGCTACTAGCTTTTGTAACTCTAATATATGAAGGTGTTTTTTGT
>DASVYQ010000132.1:0-2314 GCA_036392095.1 Patescibacteria group bacterium | reverse complement strand
AGTAAATCTTATGGTACAATGGGAGCATAAATTAGGTATGGAAAATAATGACTATACTGTCCTTATAACTGCATCAGGAAAGGGCTCGAAATTAGGAGAACTAACAAAATTCATTAATAAAACTCTTGTTCGAGTAGGTAGTAAACCAGCAATCTCTTATATTATTGAAAGGTATCCTAAGAATACAAATTTTGTTATAACACTTGGTCACTTTGGAGACCAGGTTAAAGATTTTCTTGAAATTGCCTATCCTCAAAATAAGTTTACTTTTGTTAACGTGGATAGATATGAAGGAAAAGGTAGCAGTTTGGGCTATAGCCTTCTAAAAGCAGCGCCACATCTACAAAAACCTTTTATATATCATGCATCAGACACAATTGTGTATGAGCGAATTGCAAAACCTACAATTAATTGGATAGGAGGATTTAACGGTATTGGTTCTTCCAACTATACCTCTTTTAATGTTTTAAATAATAGAATACAAAAAATTTTAAATAAAGGAATTATTGATCCAGATTATCTCCATATTGGTCTTGTTGGAATATCTGACTATGAAAAATTCTGGAAACTTCTTGAAGAATTACATAGTTCTAATATTTATAAGGATGAGTTAGCAGACTTTCATGTTCTGAATGAGATGATTTCAAATGGCTCAGAATTTAAAATCATGGAGTATAAAAAATGGGATGATGTAGGTAATTTGGATGCTCTACAGCGTGCTCGACAGAATATTAACGAGCCATTTCAAATTCTTGAAAAGCCAAAAGAATCAATTTATTTTATAAATAATAATGTAATAAAATTCTTTTCGGATGAGGAAAATGTTCAGCAAAGAGTTAAGCGAGCAAAGATTCTTAAGGGTTTAGTACCCTCAGTTAAAAAAGTTACTAAAAATTATTATATGTATGGCTATGTCAAAGGGGAATTATATGCAGATATTGCAAATGAATCTAACTTTTCAAAATTACTTAAATGGGCTTTTGATAATCTTTGGAAACCTTCAAACGAAGTAAGTAATAATCAGTTTAAAATGGTTTGCTATAATTTTTATTATCAAAAGACAAAAAAAAGAATTAATGAATTCTTAAAAACACGATCTTTAATTGACCAAGAAACAACAATCAACGGAGAAAAAACCCCATCTTTAGAAAATCTATTGTCTCTTGTAGATTTTGAGATGCTATCTGATGGTATTCAAACAAATTTTCATGGAGACTTTATACTTGATAACATCATTAAAACAAAAAATGATTTTATACTTTTAGATTGGAGACAGAATTTTGGAGGGCTTCTAAAATCTGGAGATATTTACTACGACCTAGCAAAACTTAATCACAATTTAATTATTAATCATAATATAATTAATAATAATTTGTTTGCAATTAAACCTTACAAAAAAAACGTTACATATGAAATTTTAAGAAAAGATAATCTGATACACTGTCAAAAGGTTTTATTTGACTTTATTGAAGAGAAGGGGTTGAATTTAAAAAAAGTAAAATTACTTACTGCAATTTCTTGGTTAAATATGTCTCCGCTTCATCTACATCCCTATGATTCATTTCTTTTTTTCTTTGGAAAACGAGAATTATGGAGGGTAATTAATGAAAAAGAAAATAAATCCTAAAATATTTTTGATTGATGTCGATGGGGTCTTTACCGATGGTAAGTTCTATTACACTGCCGAGGGAAAGGTTATGAAAAAATTTGGACCAGATGATAATGATGCACTGAGTTTGCTTAGGGGAAAAGTCGAGGTACATGCAGTTTCAGGAGATAAAAGGGGTTTTAGTATTACAAAAAAAAGAATAGAAGAAGATATGGAAATTCCTCTCTCGTTAGTTAGTACATTTGATAGAATAAAATGGATAAACGAGCATTTCAATCCTCAAGAAGTAATTTATATGGCCGATGGAATTTTTGACTCTATTGTATTCGAAAAAGTTGCATATAGTATTGCTCCTGAAAATGCTTTTTTTAAAACAAAAGAAATTGCAAATTTTGTCACAAAAGCAAAGGGTAGTGAAGGTGCGGTTGCAGAAGCTGTTTTACATATTTTAAATAAGTTTTTTGATATTGAATTTGATTTGCATGACATAAATTTGAACCACGGAAGTGGTGCTTGGAAAAAATGAGATGGAATATATTATTCGTAATACAAGTATTATTACTGGGAAAAAGAACCTAGAACATTTATTTTCTTTTAAAAATTTTCCTGTGTTTATAGGAGCAACTACTCAGTTAGAAAATAAAGATCTTTTTGCGGATTTATCATTTTCTATTGATAAGGATTCAGGAATAATTCAGCTTGATA
>DASVYQ010000131.1:0-4593 GCA_036392095.1 Patescibacteria group bacterium | reverse complement strand
AAATTATTGATTTTAGTAAAGGGAAATTTATAAAAGATCAACAATTAGCAAAATTATACTCTCAATCTTTAGCAACACTTTGTTTAAGCAAAAATGAGCCATTTGGGCTTACAGCAATAGAGTCAATGGCTTGTCAGACACCAGTAATTGCATTAAATCAAGGCGGATATACGGAAACTGTTGTGAATGATCGAACAGGATTTTTAATAGAAGACAATGCTGATAAACTTTTACTCTCCTGTAAATTTTTTATAGAAAAACCAAAGCGGCAACAAGAAATGGGCATAAGGGCACAAATGATGGTAGAAAATAAATTTACCTGGCAACGTCATGTTGCGTTACTTGAAAAATATTTTTAAAATATGGCAATGAAACCTATTGTATCTATTATTATAGTAAATTATTTGTTAGAACAAGAACTATTAGATTGTCTTTCATCTATTTATAAATCACAGACAAAAACTCCATTTGAAATTATTGTTGTAGATAATAGTGAAATTAAAACCATTCAAAAAGAGGTAAAAAAATATTTTCCTAAAGTTGTCTATATTCCAAATTCGAATAATGGCTTTGGTGGAGGAAATAACAAAGGAGCTTTAAAAGCGCAAGGAAAGTATTTATTTTTCTTAAATCCAGATACATTGGTAAAACCAAAAGCGATAGATATTTTAGAAAATTTTTTAGAAAATAATCATAATGCCGGAATTGTTGCGCCATTGCTTACAGATTTGGAAGATAAGCCTTTTGCATTACAAGGAAGTAACAAATTAACTCCATTAAATGCAATCTTTTCTTTATCCTTTATTAATAAATTGTTTCCAAATAATTCTATTTCTCATAAGTACTGGCTAAAAGATTGGGACAAAAAAAATGTAAAAAAAATATCTGTGGTTCCCGGAACTGCATTTATGATAAAAAAATCAATTTTTAAGCAGTTACATGGATTTGATGAGAAATTTTTCCTTTATTTTGAAGAAAGTGATTTATGCAAAAGGGTAGAAAAATTGGGATGTGAAATATATATTACTCCCAAGGCGCGTATATTTCATGCTTGGGGACAAAGTACAAATAAAAGTAAAAAAAATATTGCAACTATTTTTAATGAAAGCAAATTTTACTATTTTAAAAAACATTATGGAGTATTCGCAGCCTGGCTGGTAAAACTTACAACAGAATTTTCTAAAGAAACAGCAATTTTTTTACTAATTTTACTTTTAGGAATATTTCTCCGGTTTTTTATGCTATCTCAAAACTTTACCTTTGATGGGGAAATTGGAGATAACCATTTAGATTTAGTGAATGCATATACACACCATCAAATTCCTCTTAGAGGTGCTCCAACATCTCACCCCTGGCTTTATTTCGGACCATTGTTTTATTGGGTATATGAACCTTTGCTTATTTTAAATAAATTTAATCCTGTTACTTATGCATTATTTGGAGCAGTTGTAAGTATATTGATTATTATTGCAAACTATATTATCGTAAAAAAACTATTTTCTTCATCTGTTGCGTTACTTTCTACGTATTTAATTACAATTTCTCCACTATTTTTATTTTTCGGAAGAATCTCCAGATTTTTTTGCATTGTGCCGCTGCTTGTCTATCCATTTCTAATCATGCTTAAAAAATTAGCAAAAAATGAAAAAAAATATCTTTTCTGGATTTGGTTTTTAATTGGTGTCATGCTTAATTTCCACTATACTCCTCTTTTTTTAATCCCTGTTGTTATATCAGTCCTCATTGCCCAAAAAATTAAAATAAATGGTAAAGACATTATCTCTAGTGTAATTGGATTTTTAATTCCATTTACCCCTCTTCTAATTTATGACTCTCGAGAACACTTTACTATGACGGTAAACCTAATTCTTTGGATCCCATATAGAATTTTAGGATTTTTGGGAATTTATCATAAGAATACTGTTACACAAGCAGTGCTGCATGAAAATACCTCATCTATCTTAAACTTTTTTTCATATCTTTTTACCCAAACTCCGCAAAATGGCTATACAATTTTAGGCCTTATTGTTTTTATCATAACAATACTGTTTGTGCTGTTTAATGCTTATAAAGCAATAAGAAATCATACTGTTTCCTCTGTTTGGCTTATGTTATTTGCTTGGGGTTTTTGGGGATTTTTAGCGTTATTTGTTCATGGAGATGCACCACTACATTATTATGTCCCTCTTTTTAGTTTTCCAATTATTATTCTTTCTTTATTTTTTGTAACAATAAGTAAAACAAACCTTGGGAAGATTGTTGTTTTTATCTTTCTTGCGTTTGTAACTATTTCAAATTATTTCTTTTTCTTTTCTACACAATGGCTATATAGGTACAAAACTGATCCCTATGCCTATGGTTTACGACAAAAAGCCGCACAAACAATTATTTCTGATGCACATGGTAAACCGTTTATGCTGAAACGTGTTGGTTATTATGACGATTATGCAAAAAATTACTCTCAAAATTATATCTATCTTTTGTGGTGGTACGGAAATATGCCCAAAGATAAAGCAAAGGTAGAATATATTATCTATGAAGATATGTCTAAACTTCCTAAAAAATTGACACCAAAGGAAAAATTCTTTAGTGTAAGCCAAAATATTGCTATAATTCGTGAGGATTTATGAAAAAACCTAAAATAATTATTGTTATGCCAGCCTATTATGCAGGTTCCATGCTTGATAAAACATATAAAGACATAAAAAAAGGATTGGCGAATGAAATAATTTTGGTAGATGATGCAAGCAAAGATGATACTGTTGAAAGAGCAAAAAAGCTTGGGATTACGGTTTATGTACACAAACAAAATAAAGGATATGGCGGAAATCAAAAGACATGCTACACGCAAGCATTAAAAAGAAACCCTGATTGCGTTATTATGCTTCATCCAGATTATCAATATGACAGCACCAAAATCCCACAGCTTATCCAACCAATTTTAAAAGGCGAATATGACATAATGCTGGGAAGTAGAATAAGAACCAGAGATGAAGCATTACAAGGGGGTATGCCTTTATATAAATATATTGCAAATAGATTCCTAACACTCTCTGAAAATATTATTTTGGGATTAAATTTGTCAGAATACCATACTGGATTTAGAGCATACAGTATGAAAGTATTAGAAACACTTCCCTTTAAAAATTTTTCCGATGATTTTGTGTTTGACACACAGTTTTTAGTAAGTGCAGCATATGAAGGATTTAAAATTGGAGAAACTCCTGTTCCAGTGAGATATTTCCCGGAAGCGTCTTCTATTAATTTTAGAAGATCTATCACCTATGGCATAGCAACTCTTTATACTCTTATGCAATTTATTTTGGAAAAACTACATATTTTCCACTACCCTATTTTCTCAAAAGAATCTACTACCTAAATATAGTAATTTCGATTACAATAATACTATGCCAACAATAAGTGCAATTATTTTAGCAAAAAACGAAGAATTAAATATTGATGACTGCATAAAAAGTGTTACGTGGTGTGATGAAATTTTGGTTATAGATGATAATTCCATAGATAAAACACCCGCAAAGGCAAAAAAACTTGGTGCAAAAGTAATTACACATGCATTAGAAAATGATTTTTCCCAACAAAGAAACTATGCCATCTCTCAAGCAAAATCAGACTGGATTTTATTTGTTGACGCAGATGAGAGAGTTCCTAAAGAATTGGCTAATGAAATTAAAAAGACTATAGAAAATCCTAAAGATATAACAGGTTTTTATATGAAACGCCATGATTATATGTGGGGAAAATTTTTAAAATATGGGGAAACAGGAAATTTATACTTACTCAGACTTGCCAAAAAAAACACTGGCAAATGGATAGGCAAAGTTCATGAATCCTGGGCAGCAATTGGAAAAGTTGGAGATTTACGATACCCATTACTGCACTTCCCCCATGCAACGGTTGGAGAATTTTTGTTTGAAATTAATTTTTACAGTACACTTAGAGCTCAAGAATTAAAATCACAAAATGTTACAACTTCTTGGTGGCAAAT
Source organism: Patescibacteria group bacterium (assembly GCA_036392095.1). Classification (GTDB taxonomy): domain Bacteria; phylum Patescibacteriota; class Microgenomatia; order Levybacterales; family UBA12049; genus PPGL01. Next base: position 587 of record DASVYQ010000131.1, on the reverse strand, counting down.
TATTGTATATCCAAAGGCGAAATTTGTGCAAAATTATGTTTTAAGACTTGGGTTTTTAGATGGAACACAAGGCCTTATTTTGGCAATTATGATGAGTATGCATTCATTTTTAGTTCGCGGTAAATTATGGCTACTATGGCAACAAACAGAAAAGTAAGTTTTCTTTTACTTTTTATTCTTTGTACATTTTTAGTTTTTTATAGACTATTTTCTCTTTGGAACAGTTTTTTACCAGACTTTCACGTGTTTTACTTTTCAGCAATAGACCTTTTGCAAAGCAGAAATCCCTACGCAGATACACTTCTTTTTACTCAGCTTAATTATCCCATTATTAGCTTAATGCCATTTTTATTATTAACCTTTTTTCCATTTTATTTTGCATCTAAAATTTATATCATTCTCAATATTCTTGCTTTAATGGGTATATTATTTTTATCATTAAAAATTGTTAAACAGTTTTCTATTAGAAGTTTTCTAGCCTTTTTAGTATTGTCTCTTTTCTTTTTCCCAGTAAGCTTTACTCTTGGCATGGGACAAGTAAATTTAATAGCATATTTTTTATTGTTACTTGGAATTTACTTACAAGA
>DASVYQ010000130.1:0-14845 GCA_036392095.1 Patescibacteria group bacterium | reverse complement strand
AGTAGAAAATTATGATAAACAGCCGTATAATTCCCTATGCTTTTACTATCTTGATAGTATGATGAAGCAACATGGACAGTTTGATTTTGTTTTTTAACCAAATCTGTAAGCGTCTTTGCAAAAATATTGTTTGGGTGAAATGTTCTATGATCTGGAGTTGTTTTAATATAATGCAACATTTGTGCTCTAACATATAAAATAATCGGAACGAGAATAAATGCTAAGAGTACATAATTAATATATCTAAATCTTTTTATATTCTGCCATACAACATCAAAACCAAATGCTGCTAAAAGAGGAAGTGTGAGATTTGTAATAATAAAAATTCTCTGTGAGTAATATACGGTTTTTATACCCGGGAAAAAATAATAAAACAGCGCATAGATATCAAAAAATGCATGTCTTCCTAATGATGCCCATAAAATAATAATTGTTAAAATCCAAAAAAAGGTGGTAGCTTTTGATTTTTTTAGTAATGAATATAAAAGTAAAATAAAAAATAATGTGTTTGCTAAAAATGTCAAAATAATTGCAAATCCATATTTTAATGGAACTTGTCCTTGAGGAATAAGAAAATTTGTCACATATTTTGTTACTGAATCAATTGTTGCAAGATCCCAAGATCCAGGTGCTGCTGCATTATATAAAGGATACGATGTTCTGGTTGAATAAAAACTAAATTGCAAAACCGGTAATAATTTAATTGCAGATACTCCAAAAAATGTTATTGCAATAAGTGAAATGGTTTTGATTAAAAAGAAAAAAGTTTTTATTACTTGTTCTTTTTTAAAAGCTTGTTGATATAAAAAATAAAAAATGGTCAAAAAGATTAAAATAATTCCTGTGTAATATATGGTATATGAAATCATTGCAATTACATGCATTGCTAGCGCTATGCCGCACAAAACTGCATACAATGGTTTTTTCTTAAATAATGCTTGCCATAAAAATGCAACAGCAAGTGTCATCCAAACAAGATTGTATGTTTCAGTTAAAAAACCTCTATAAATAACAAAATAAACATAATCATTTACAACAAAACAAATACTGCCTAATACTCTTGAAGGAATTCTTACTTTTAAGACAGATAATAAATAAAAAAATGAAAGACCTGCCAAAAGTAAGTGCAAAAATGCTTGTGCGCGAATAGAAAACAAATCATTAGAAATAAAAAATCCCAGTACTGTTATTGGATAAAACTGAGAGCTCATATGCCCAATTAAGGGATACCCCAAGCCATTATTTATGTCCCAAAGGCCCAGTTGCCCAAAATGTAAAAATGCATACTTTATTGTTGCATTGCCATATGCCCAGTATTGCAGTTGTTCGGTAAAGACAAAATTATTTGGAGCTGTAATAAGAACATAAAATGCCCCAGATATTGAAAGCAAAACAAATGCTATTGCAAATATAAGTCTATATGTGATAAGGTTTTGATAGAAAGAATGTACGAATTTTTTCATGTATTAAAGTACCATAATGGTATAATGAATTTATGATCGCAGCAAGTATTCTTTTTACCCTTCCTAAAGAGACAAATTGGGCAGAGCTTCGTCAAAAAGCAGCATACCGCGCAGAAACTTTTTATCAGAATATGCAAGGACTTCTTACAAAAGCTTTTGTTGTTAATCAAGAAACAGGTGAATATGGAGGACTATATGTATGGGAAACAAGAGAAGCATTAGACGCATTTATAAATTCTGATACATTTAAAAGTTCTCGTTCTAATTTCGGTGAACCAGTTATTAAAATCTTTGACGTTATTTCATACATTGAGCAAGGTAAACTTGTAAAATAATGATTAAAGTTTTATTGTTTGATTTTTCAAGAGTACTGCTTCATCCAACAGATTCTTCATATACTGGAAAGCTGAATACATTAAATAGAGCATATTCGGGAGAAAACCCACTAGGTCCATACAATTTCTGGAAACATTTTTTTATAAATGAAGAGTTGTTAGATTTTGCTCAAAAACTTAAAAAAGAGAAACACATTAAAATTGCCATGTTTACCACAGATATTATTCAGGAAAGAATAGAAATAAAGGAAAAGATTAAAGATATTTTTGACAATATTTTTACAGCGCGGCAATTAAGTAAAGAAGGTTTAACAGCAGACACATTAGAGGGAATTAAAGCAACAAAAGAAGCTTTTGAAGCCATTTCTCAAAAACTGTCCGTAACACCTGAAGAAATACTATTTATTGATGATACAGTAAAAAATATAGAAGCTGCTAAAAAAGCAGGATGCAACACAATTCATTTTGCAGCAAATAAAAAACTAGAAGAAGCAAATAAAGGAGTTATACAAACAATTACACTGCTGTTGGATAAATAATCATAATTAACCAAAGTCCAACTAATCCTCCAACAAGTGCCAAAGCTGCCCAAAGTGGTGTTTCTTTAAGCCATGTGCCAGTAGAAAGTTTAATTCTGTGATTTATGCTTAAACTTTGTAAGCAACCAAATGGTGTTAATCCTCCTGCCCATGTTAAAAGTACTAAAATTAATCGTATTTGCCATACACTTATTGGATGACCTAAAATAATTGTTCCTTGCATTGCAGCAAGAGCAACGTTATCTGTAACTGCTGAAGCAAGAGAGAGAATTACTAAAAAGAAATATTGAATCTGATTTGGTAAAAGCAAAAATAAATGTAATGCACTTTTTGTACTGGAAAGACCATTTTGTAAAAACCATAATAAAGAAAAAATAACAATTAATTTAATCCAAACCGGAGATTGTTCCTTAATATGGACAAATGATTCTTTAATTCTTTCTCCCACAAATAAGTGATTTAATGAAGCAATTCCTGCTGGTAAAAGTAATGCCCATAATGGAATATTCGGAAAATTTGGAATATTTTCAAAAATAGCATGTAAAATAATGCCGATTGCCAAAAGAGATCCAGAAATTACCGCTAAAACAGTATCAATATATAAAGGATCTTTATATGATCTGTTAAAAATAACAATTTTTTCTGTTTCTTCACTCTTCCATGCTACATTTTCTTTTTTCATAAGAATTGCCAAAAATATTGCAGGGAATAGGATTCCAAAAATACAAATTGGCCAATTTGTTATCCAAAAAGAAGGATGAATCTTATCTAAAAGTGGTCCTAAAACATCTTGAAATTTAATATTTGTCGGTTCTGCGGCTACTGTTATTAAATTAGAGATTAAACCACCAAATAAAAGAGCAAATAATGCTCTTAAGACCCACTTGTGTGGTAAAAGGTGCAGCAATATAACACTAGAAATAATAACAATAGATACTCCATCTAAAATATTTCCTAAAAGTCCAGCAATAATCACATACAGTGGAACTAAAATATATGGTTTATATTTGCTTCTTTTGCAAAGCAGGTAAATTTTTCCCGGTAACGTTGATGTTTCAAATGAAATACCAACCAAAATTATAGAAATATATGCTGCCCAAACTGTGGGACTAAAAGCAAAAAAAGAAGATTCTTTAGTTCCTTGTGGTATTAAAAAGGGAATAAGAATTAAAAATGTTGCTAAACCAATGCCAGGATATAAGAGACTTCCAAGTTTTGGCATCCATGTTAAAAAATTTGGTAATTCTCCAAACAGTGAAAATACAATAAAAGTTATACCTAAAATCGGGCCAAGTGGTTCTAGTCCTAGTTGCTTTACTTGTGGTATCCAGATTGGTAAACCGACAATCAGAAGACCAATAAGTAAACTCGCTATCTTTGAGACATGTTTCATATGATTAATTGGTTAATTGTATCGAAATTTTTAAAAAATGTAAAAAGGATATATTATTGACAAACAAGTAATTATTTAGTTAACTAGTAAAGATGAACAAAAAGCTTTTAGTTTGGGGAAGTGTTATTCTAGGAATTATTTTCTTAATAATTGCATTTATTTACTTTTCCACTCCTGTCAATCATTTACCTCATTTTTTCCCTGGTTTTGATGCAAAATTAACAAAAACTCATTACAAGCATGGTCTAGGAGCATTAATTTTAGGATTAGGATTGTTTATTTTAGCCTGGTTCCAAAGCGGCAAGAAAAAATCATCTAAATAAGAGAACTACAGAGAGAATTACTCCAATAACAGTACAATAAATTGCAAACGGTGTAAGCTTTTTTGTTTGGAAATATTTTGTTAAAAACTTTACAGACAAATATGCAGCAACGCCAGATGCTAGTGAACCTAAAATAATCGGTCCTAAAACAGCCGTCTCTTGTTTTGATGCAAGTTCAGGAAGTTTTAAAACAGCAGCTGCACCAATTACCGGAGTTGCAAGTAAAAAAGAAAACCGTGCTGCATCTTCGTGAGAAAGACCAACGAGTAAACTCCCCGTTATGGTTGATCCTGTACGGGAAAATCCAGGAATTAACGCAATGCATTGCATAATACCTACTTGAATAGATTGGATAAAAGATAATTTTGCAATTCTGCTGTCACTTCCTTTTTCTGTTTGTTCTTTTGCTCTTTTTCTCAATATTTCTGCACCAAAAAGCATCAGTCCGTTAAGGATAAGCATAAGTGCAACAAATTTTGGTTGCGCAAAAAGGTCTTTTAATAATTGATCAAAAAGCAGACCCAGAATACCAGCTGGTACCGTACCCACAACTAACAGCCAACCTAATTTTGCATCTGCATCTGATTCTTTAATCTCTCGCTCTTTAAGCGATCTAAAAATGCCTTTAATAATTCTAATCCAATCTTTAAAGAAAAATAAAAATAAAACAAGAGCCGTTGCGGTATGGGTGGCAACCAAAAAGGTTAAGAAAAACGGGTCATTTTGATTTATATTCCAGCCAAAAATTTTGGGTAAAACAACGCTGTGACCAAGACTGGAAATTGGGAAAAGTTCGGTTACTCCTTGAACTAATCCAAAAACTAGCGCCTGAAAATATGAAAGCATTAATAGTATTATAGAAACTTATTCCACGAGTTGCAATAAAAACAAAAACTATACTATGCTATATACTATGCCCCTTTTACTATTATTTGCATTTCTTTCGGGACTTGTAACAATTCTTGCTCCCTGTATTTGGCCGCTTTTACCAATAATCCTTTCATCTAGCATAACCGCGCAAAAAGGTCATTGGAGAGCACTTGGAATAACACTTGGGATTATGTTAAGTTTTGGTTTCTTTACATTAGCAATTTCCTATTTAGTGAGACTTTTCCATTTTGATCCGAATGCCTTACGAATTGTTGCAGTAATTATTCTTGGATTTTTAGGTCTTACCATGATTATTCCAAAGCTACAAGCGGTGACAGAGGTCTTTGTAAGTAGACTGACAGGATTTTTTGGGCAAACCAGTAATACGAATAAAGATTTTGGAAGTGGATTTATTGCTGGACTGTCTTTAGGAATTGTTTGGTCTCCTTGTGCTGGTCCAATTTTGGCTGCAATTGCAACATTAGCGGCAACCGGGCAAGTTAATCTTACTGTAATACTCATTACAGTTGCTTACGTAACAGGTGTTGGGATTCCTTTATTTATTTTCTCTTTAGCGGGACAGCAGTTGATTACCCGTTCAAAAGTAATTTCAAAATACACGGTTAGAATTCAACAAGTCTTTGGAATTTTTATGATTGTAGTTGCTTTTGCAATTTATACAAATTATGACAAATATGTTCAATTGCAATTACTAAATGCTTTTCCCCAGCTTAATAGTTCTTTAAGCAGTTTTGAAAATAATCCTGCAATAACAAAACAATTACAAATATTAAAAGGACAGCAACCCCAAACTGTTTCTTTAGATACGTCTGGTTTATTTAACCAAAATACTCCAGCACCTGACTTTGTTGGTATAACAAAATGGTTAAATACCGATAAGTCGTTGTCTATTGCAAATTTAAAAGGAAAAGTAGTTTTAGTAGACTTTTGGACATATACCTGCATAAATTGTATTAGAACATTGCCTCATGTAACTTCCTGGTACAACAAATACAAAGATGATGGTTTTGTTGTTATTGGAGTTCATACGCCTGAATTTGCATTTGAGCATGATACAGCAAATGTTGAAAATGCAATTAAAATGTTTCATATTCTGTATCCAGTTGCTCAAGATAATAATTATGCAACATGGAACAACTACAATAATCAATATTGGCCGGCAGAATATTTAATAGATGCAAATGGAAATATACGAAGAACGGAATTTGGAGAAGGTGAATACGACCAAACAGAAATGGCAATTCAACAACTCTTAAAAGAGGCTGGGAAGCATGTTACAGCTTCTCTCTCTTCAATGCCTGATCAAACACCAACAGGTCAAATTTCTCCAGAAACGTATATTGGTGCAAAAAGAATGCAATATTACTATCCAAATGGGTCTATTCAAACAGGTATGCAAGCACTCAGTGGTAACAGTAATATTCCTGTTAATTCTTTTAGTCTTTCGGGATCGTGGAACATATTAGATGAATATTCGCTAGCCGGAGAGAGTGCAGACTTATATTACAATTTTTATGCAGATAAAGTTTTCTTGGTTTTACGTCCTGCACAATCAGGAGTAGCAACCGTTAAAGTCTTCTTAGACGGCAAAGTAATTTCACCAGATATGGCCGGAAGTGATGTTAAAAATGGCATTATTACTGTTGATACGGACAGATTATATAATTTAGTGGACATGCACGGAAAAATAGAAAATCACCTTTTGAAGCTTGAATTTAGTAATGGAATACAGGTTTTTGCGTTTACCTTCGGTTAATAACCAAATTTTGTTATAATAATGGTAAGTATGAACTATAAAGTAAGTATTGTTATTCCCACGTTTAATGAAGAGGAATATTTGCCAAAATTATTAGAATCAATCAAAAAACAAACAATTAAACCCTTTGAAATTATTGTCGCAGATGCTTTTTCTACAGATAATACCCGTTCTATTGCCAAGTTATATAAATGTAAAATTGTTAACGGAGGCTTGCCTGCAAAAGCAAGAAATGAGGGTGCAAAGATTGCAAAGGGGAATCTTTTGTTATTTTTAGATGCAGATGTTATTTTGCCTAAAAATTTTCTTAAAAATACATTGGCAGAATTTAGTGCAAAAAACTTAGATATTGCTTCTTGTTATATGGATCCTATAACAAAGGAGAAAATGGAACACATGTTGTTTTCTCTAGCAAATTTTTATTTTAAATTTACAAAAAGTTTTTATCCTCATATACCTGGTTTTTGCATCTTTATAAAAAAACATATTCATCAAAAAATTAAAGGATTTAATGAAGAATTATTTACGGCAGAAGATCATGATTATGTACAAAGAGCAGAAAAATTTGGGAAATTTGCATATTTAAAAACATATAAAATTCCTGTTTCGGTAAGACGAATGTCAAAAGAAGGAAGAGTTAAATTGATTGTAAAATATGCAATTGTTGAATTACATATGATTTTACTTGGCAATGTAAAACATAGTATTTTTCATTACGAATACGGACAGTATAAAAAACCTAATAATTTCCTCTAATTGTAGATTACAATTTTCCTCAGTACTTAAAAGTAAAGCAGTTAGTTATCTTGAACATCTATTACTACCTTGTGGTCAGTTTTTTTACTTAATAACAAAATGCCAAAAAACATTGGGATAAAAGATAGCAACTGCCATGCGGTTGGATGCGTTTTAAGAAAAATCAACGCAAAAAGAAGTGTTAAAAGTGGTGAAATACTTTCTAATGCGACTGCTTTGGTTACACTTATTCTATGAATTCCTTCTAACCATAAAATTTTTGAAAGACCCAGTATAAACATACCGTTTATTATAAAAACCCACCAGGAATCCTGAATATGCTGCCAGGAAAATGGAATTTTTAAGAAAAAGGATAGAATAAAAATTGTTATAGAACTTATAAAACAACGAATAAACAAAATTCCTTCACTGCTTGTCTGTTTTCTAGCCTTTTGTTGAAAAAAATTGCCAAAAGGTGCAAAAAAAGCAGCTGCCATAACAAAAAAATCACCAATTTGTGGATTGTGAATATTTGGATACAAAACAATAATTGCTCCTAAAACCATTAAAATTGCTCCTAAAATATGTGCTTTTGGGATAAATTCTTTTTTAAATACATGAAAAAGCATAAAGCTAAAGAATACTTCGGTTAATGCAACTATACTTGCGTTTCCAGGACTGGTTTTGGTTAGTCCTAAAAAATAAAAAACATAATACAAAATACCGATAAAAAATGTTGCATATAAAATATCTTTAAGTGAAGAACTCTTTTTAATTTCATGCCATTTTTTCTTTAAAGTTAACATTATGCTAAAGAAAAATGCAGCAAAAAGCATACTAAATGCAAGAGAAAGTAGGGGAGATAATTTTGAAAAAGATAAAACAGTAATTACAGGGAAAAGTCCCCATAAAAGTGCACTGCCTAAAATAAATCCCTCCCCCTGAAGTTCTTTGTTCTGTTTCATATGATTACTCTAGCAAAATGAATAAAAAATGTATAGTTTTGTTATGCAGCTTTGACAACTTTGACATTAACTTGTCCATTAGGTAATGGAGGAGTTCTTTCTAACCAAATATCGGTTGCTGAAATAATTGAGCTACCATTTGGTCTAAAAGTTCTTCGATTTCCTCTCATTCCTAAAATTCCATGGTTTCCCCAAATATGTTGCCAGGCCGTTTGTTCTGCGCCTTTATTGCGAAGATTAGCAATATCTCCTGCTGAAGCGGTACTATTTAGCAATTTTCTCATGTCAAAAAATGTTTCAACTCCAAGCATGACTATATTCCCATTTATTGCTTTAAATCGAATCGGTCTATGTAATCTATTTGCCTGGTCTTGAAGAAAAGCTGTGTGGACTAATTCTAAACTTGAACCAATTCCTTCTCCTCTTACTGCTGAAACGGTCATATGCATTTCTGAATTAACATGAAGAGGCATAAATCTTGCAGATAGTCTTCTTAAGCCGGAAGATTCTGGAACTATTATTTCTCCTTTTGTATGACCCATAAGATGACCAGTATTTTCGTCAAATGCAAGAAAATAATAGTGTTTTAGTTGTTCACCGCTTTCCAGTGTTCTTGTTGTAGCTATTTGATTAATAGCTAAAGGTATACCTGAAGATGATGCTATATGGTAGGTAATTGTTCTTTCTTGCGTGGCTCCTAATTGTAAGTCACTCATAAATTGCGCATCTAGTGCTTGAAAATGACCAACATAATCAGGTTTTGTCTTTGGGGAAAGTGTTATTCTGGATTCAGCATGCATATGCCAGAGTATAGTACTATAAGTCTTAAAATGCAAATCTTACTATTTTATTTCTTTAACAAAAGGGTTATGGCAGATAGGAAGAGTACTATATATACAATATATCTGTAGTATTTATCATTCAGTTTTTTGTGTGCATGATGTCCTAAATATATAGCTAAGACAAAAAATGGAAAAGTAGGTAAAGCAAGAGATAGAATAAACGGCGTTATTAAGTGCTCTGAAAATGAAACCAATACTCTTATGACACTTGTTGCAAAAAATATATAAATTAAGGTTGCACGCATGGTTGTTTTGGTAAAAGAAAGACTTGTCAAATACATGGTAAATATTGGTGAGCTCGTTCCTGTTATTCCTTGAAACCAACCCCCAATTAGACCGGTAAAAAAGCCCACAATCTTTGTATGCTTATCTTTAAATGTAATTGTTGGGAAAAAGTACATTTTAATTAAAAACACAAAAATAGTAATTGCTAAAAATTTTTGTAAAAAGAAACTACTTACAAAGGACAACATATAGGAGCCTAAAAGTGTTCCAATGGTTATACTTACTGTTATTGGAAGTGCAATTTTCCAATTGGTATGCTTTCTCGTTGAAAAAAGCATAAATCCCATACAAAACTGAAAAAGAAGTACAAAAATAATTGCTGTTTTAACTCCCAGTAAAATGCTTAAAAGAGGGATAGAAATAAAGCCGCCGCCAAACCCAAAGGTCGATTCTCCTAAAAATGAAATAAAAATTATTAAAATTGTTAACAATACAGAAGGGATCATATGAATTATTATACAAAAAAGCCTTCCTAAAGAAAAATCGATAGGAAAGCTTTAGTAGCGCGTAGGGGAGTCGAACCCCTGATACCCTGGCTGAAAACCAAGTGTCCTAGGCCACTAGACGAACGCGCCAGACTACGTAATTATATCAAATAATGGTTTGTTGAAGCAAACCTTTATTTAAGCTTTTTACGTAGATCTTCTAAAATTGTTTTAGCACTTGTTTGCCCTCCTAAGCCAAAAGCAATACCTCCGGCTAGTGCTACCATGGCAACAAAACCAGTAAAGAGTATTCTAATTAAGTCTGAGGCTACTCCTAATTGGTTTAACACTGCTAAAAGTGTAAAAATTATAATTGCCCATCTTGTTACCGAAGCAATTGCTTTAGATGTATCTTTAGATACACCTCTTGTTGAGGCTAAAACCACATCATGTGAAAGTCTGGCAAATACAAATCCTACTACTCCAATAATTGCTGCTACAAAAACGTTTGGTAAGTATAAAAGGAAAGTATTTAATAAAGATACCACTTGTGGTAAACCCCAAATTGAGGCTGTTGGAATAAGAAACAACACTATAATAAACCAACGTGTTATTTCAGCTAAAATATTTGTCCAACTAAATTCTTCTTTACCTTCTGGAACGCCGTATTTTTTTAAAACAGCCTCAAATTTAAGTGTATTGAGAAGCTGAATGACTAAGCGTTTTAAAAGAGATGCAACTATAAACCCAATTAGTAAAATAATTAGTCCTGCAATGAATTTAGGAACAAAAGTTATAATGGCTGAGAGACCATTGGCAAGTGAAGTAATGACTGTTTGTCCAACTCCTGTAATAGTTACGTCCTGATTATATATATCTATCACCCCCTTTCTTTAAATAAATTCCAATGCCATGTCTAGAATAACTAAGTATTCCTTTACTTGTCAAGAATTAGGCTTGTTGTTATAATTAGGTGTACTATTTTGAATGGGTCCGTAGCTCAGCGGTAGAGCAGGAGCCTTTTAAGCTCTTGGTCCCGGGTTCGAATCCCGGCGGGCTCACTAGTTACGTCGACTTTGGTCGGCTTTTTTTGTGCTATAGTTATACTGTGAATTTCTTAAAAAAGCACAAATTCATTCTGTTACTTCTTCTTGCTGCAATTTTTTTACGAGCCATTATTTATCTGCAAATAATGAACAAAGTGCCATTTTCTGATTACTTTGACTACAGACAATGGGTTTTTAATAGTGTCTCTTTAGGGCTCAATAAAGTATATTTTTTAACTGCAGATAAGCGATTTCCGTTAGATATAGATCAACCTCCAGGATCCATGTATATTTTACGGGGCAGTTATGAGGTTTTTTTAGTGACAGCAAAAGCATTCACCCATTTTCTACATCTTAATCCTGGTAGCACGCTTTGGATTAATGATAATTTAATGATTTTTTTCTTTAGACTTCCTTCTCTTATTGCGGATATTATTTTAGGTTGGCTTTTGTACGTTTTTGTTAAATCAAAAGCAAATGAAAAAATGGGGCTTTTGGCATCAGGACTTTTTCTTTTTGGACCACAGATTATCTATAACAGTACAGTTTGGGGGCAAATGGATGCAATAAATAATTTATTTTTCTATATTTCTTTAATTTTCTTATTTAGAAAAAATACATTTTTGTCCATATTGTTTTATGGTTTGTCGCTTTTTGTAAAAGTTTCTCTTTTGCCACTGTTACCAGTGTATCTTTTAATAGGTTTTGGAGGAAAATTTTTTACCTTTAAAAAATTTCTTATTTCATTAATAATAATTATATGTTTGTTTATAGTTCTAATCTTGCCTTTTTTTCCAAACCCAATGCAGTTTATTGCGTTTATGTCTCATGCAGCAGGTGGAAGGTCTAACGATATAACAGTTAAGGCACTTAATTTTTGGTGGTTTTTGTTTAATCCGCTTTGGGCTAAAAGTTCACCTCCTTCTTGGAACATGTTTTTAGGATTATCGTTAGGTAGCTGGGGAAATTTGTTATTTGGTGCTTTATATATTCCGGTTTTAGTGTATGTTTGGAAATTAATTAAAAATAAAAATTTATCTGCAGAAAATATTTTTTTTGCGTTTTTTCTTATTGCGTTTGCAACATTTCTTTTTTTACCAAAAATGCATGAAAGATATTTATATCCAATATTTCCACTTTTAATAACCTATGTTTGTTTAAAGGCAAAGTATTGGATTTGGTTAATTACATTAAGCATTATCCATTTTTTAAATTTATATATTGTCTGGAATCCAACTTTGTTTTTGTTTGGAAAATATGAAACCATGCTTCGCTGGCAGGAGAACATTTGGCAATTAAGCTTTTTGACACTACTAATTTTCATAATCTTTTATTTACAGTTTATTTATAGCCTTAAAATGCCTCAAAAAATTAAATACGACTAAGCCTGTATTAGGATAAAAGGAGACTTGAAAAGTGTCTTAAATTATCCTATAATAGCCACTTATGACTGAGATCCCTTCACAAGGTCAAAGTGGTGTTAATCAGCAGGCTCAACCAAACATGGATGGCCTCCCAGCATGGCTTCAACGCAGAATACTTACTCCAACTACCAGAAGAGGTTTTTTAATACAAAGAGCAGAAGAAACAGCGTTAGCTGTTGTTAGCAATAGGGCTGTTCAGGCTGCAGCAATAGTTGTAGGTTCCTTTTTGCAGGCTGCTTGTGATCTTAGAGGCAACACAGCACCTGCTTATTCAGACACAGATAAAGAAATAACCTTAGCAGATTTTGAAAAAGGCATAGATAGACTTGCAACACCTGCACAAAGAAGTATTGTTCTTTTAGAAGCCGTGCAAGGAGGTAAAATTAAAGCTTGGGGCCATGGAGTTTTAGCATACAGAGACGATGGCACTCTTATGCTTTATACTGCATACCATGTTATTATAGAACCACAAAATGATCTTGGCACAGTTCATTGGACAATGAGAGTTGGAGGTGGCGTAGGTGACGTTTCTTTAGAAAAAGTTGCATTTAATCCTAAGCCAGACTCTGGAGTTACACAGGATCAACTTGCCTATGGAGTCATGCAGGCTGACTTAACTCAACTACAAAATTCAAGCTTACAATCAGCTATAGATCAAGGCCAAATTTTACCTGCAGTGGTTTCTCCAACTCCAAATCATGACATGACCACAAACAAAGGCTTATTAGTTATGTATATGGCAGATGGAAATCCAGATCATGATGCGCCATCTGTAGTTGAGACATCAAGTTTTATTAGTGATTCAGGACAATATGAAGGAACGCTTATTAGTGGAGGAACCTGCATGGGAATGAGTGGTTCCCCTTTATTTAAAGGAGTAAAATCCGGAAGTTCTTACCAACCTGCCACAACTCCAGAAGGCAATTTTATTGTTGAGGCAGTTAATCTTGGATTTTATCCAGAGTCAACAGATCCTGCAATAGCAGACAGTCAGCAATGTTCAAATGGAAGCGATAATATAACTGCAATTGCTTTATATAAATAAATTACACTTGTATAAATTCCTCTGCATACCCTTAAAGGAATGTAAGAACAGCTTAAACCCGTAGTTGTCATAAAAAATTATCACTGAATACTGTTGACAAATTAGTTGTTTTGTCATATAGTAATCAACATTATGCCAGGACCAGCACAAGCAGAACGAGTTGTAGGCTTTAGAAGCGGAGATGGCCGTCATGCGGTTGCAAATAGAGGAATTGAACAAGCTTCATCTTTAGTTCATACACGAGAAGAGGCCGTAATTGGAGCTCGACCAGCTGCTAGATGGAATTTTGTTGTTCCCGTAATTGGTAGTCGTTTGGGAGATACTGCATATGTTGGTATTGGAACAGGACTTCTCGCTACTGAAGGAAGAGTTTCTGGAAGATTAAGACACACAGCTTTTGAGGGTTGGACAAATTTGGACATGGGAGCAATGTTTGGAAGATTTAGAGTAAATTCCCTTAACTTAAATGGAGAACTCCCTTGGATAGAACGAGCAATTCTAACAATTCAATCTAGTAAAGACTTAAAAGATCTTGAAAATACTTCTGTTGTTGGTGGAGTAGTTAAGTTTGGCGTAGGTGTCGTAGCACCTGTGCTTAAGTTCTTTACAAGAGACAGCTGGAGATCAAAAATTATTGCTTTACCAGGAGACATTGCCATTGGTGCACTTGGAGGTGCAGCAAATGAATCTGTTCTTTTCTCTTACTTTGGTGGTCCTGAGTTAAGCGTTGGATCATTTGAAAATGGATTAGATGCAGGAGATCAGGTTGCTGATTTGGCAACAATGGCTGGATATTTAGAATTTATGCGTAATCCAAGTGTTCCAGAAGCTAGAAAAAAGAGGATTGCACGAGCATTTATTGACCATTACGATATGCCTCCTACTGCAAGAGAAATTGCAAGACATGAACGTAGCTTAAGAAGACATCCAGTCCTTCAGGCCGCACACGGAGGATTAGAATCAGCGCACCATGTAGTTAGAGAAGTTGAACAATATGTAGATATTCCATTCTCTGGCGTTTTGGCAGGCGCAACGAAGTTAACCAGAGGTTCAGATCCAGCAAATCCTCCAAGATCAATTCATGATGCTGTAGATACAGTACTAACAACTGCAGAGGGTAAAATGGAAGAGCTTAGAGCAACATTAGCTCAAGCAGGTAGACTACGACGAGTTGGTCATGTAGATGCAGAAGTTGCGTTAGCTACATGGCAATATAGACTTGGTGTCGCTAGATTGCTTAATGATGTATACACACAAGCAAGACAACTAGAGCCAGATCATAGATCAAGGTTTCTTCCACGACAAAGAAGAGGATAATTAATTATCTCCTTGTTTTTTCTGTTTGAGCAATAATTTCTGTTCCTACTTGTATTGCTGC
>DASVYQ010000129.1:0-6906 GCA_036392095.1 Patescibacteria group bacterium | reverse complement strand
ATAGCTGTGCGGAATCTGTTGAATAGTTTGTTAACCAGACATCAACGCCATCATCTTGAGGAATTGGAAATCCGTCATTCATGGTAAATGATGTTAAATTTTGTCCTATTTGAATAACACTTAATTGAGAAATTTTTGCTCCATTAATACTTCCAAAATCTTTATTAATATTTGTTCCACTTTGCAATGCTTGTTCTATGCCTGCTTCTGCGGCAGAAAATGCTTTTTGTGAATTAACATCTTCCAGTGAACTTTTAAGATTAAATACTGTTCGAGAAGCTAAAGATAAACCAACGGTTAGTGCAATAACCATAACTAAAACAACAATTAAAAACGCTTGACCTTTTTGGGATTCTTTTGAAGCAAATAAAGGAAATTTCATACATTCTTAGCGTAACAATCAGGCGTGCGTATGTCAACTCTTTACACTACCTATCAATATTACGCATAAGAACAGATGTTGTAAATTGTATTGCAGATCCTGATGCCAGTTGTTCTTGAAATTTATTGCCAGCAGGTGACACAGCGTTAAGAGAAAAATTAATACCTATTAAAGGGTAATCACTTGTTGTTGACTGACTACAGGTAAAACTACATTTTCCAGTTGCAATACCAACTGTAGAAGTATCCATAAGTGATGCTCCGTTAGAGGTTATTGTATTTGCAGGGGTATCTGATGGACCGTTACAAGCATATGTAATTTGCCCACCATCTGCATTAATAATTGTCATGGAAGAAGTAGCAATTGGAAAAGGAGTAGGAGATACATAAATACAGGGATAAGGGACAGTTAAGGTTCTTGCGAAGCGAATTGTTTTTGTCATTTGAGAGATAACATATGTCCCATTGTTTCTTACGTTTGCTAAGGCATTTGTTTTTGTTGATGTACGCAAGGAAGTAACCAAAATTGCTCCAGCAATGGCACTAACAACGGCAAAAACAAACATAACAGTTAACATTTCTATAATGGTAAATCCTGCTTGATTATTTTTATTTTGTTTCATATTATGGCTTTTGTACCGGATTAATATTTGTTAAGCAAGAAACAAGAGTTACATTATGACAGAAAACACTTGGAGCTTTGTTACATGCGCTATCTGTCCAGGAAACAGTTGTTTCGACTCGAGAACCAGTACTATTACAAGTGCTGGAAAATTGTTCTACACTTACTTGTCTAACATAATTGTCAACATTTTGCCCGCAACCTAACGCACCAATAATACCACAGGGATCTCCTGCATTTGGAGAAAGAGTAGTACATGTTTTAGCCAAACAATAATAACCGCTTAGCGATGAAAAGGTTGCATAATCATTGTTTCTCATATTCCTGACAAGTTCTAAACCCTGCTGTGCATAAGAAGTAGCCAAATTTTGATCTTTTCCAAATTCTGTGTTTTTCAATGAAGAAATTACAGCAAACGTAATAGCCGTAATAATAACAACCATTGTTGCAAGAGATAATAAAATTTCTATTAATGATTGGCCGCTTTCATTTTTCATTGTATAAGTCCTGCTGAAGTTACCGATATTGTCTGAGATTTTACATATCCTGTTATATTATATTGAACAATAATATTTCCTGATCCGACAACTGAACTACTAATCGGATTAAATTGAAAATTTTGACATAATGTTCCATTTACTCTTACCCCAGCTGGCAATCTTTTTGTTACAACTGAGGGATAAACAATAGTATTGTTACAAACCAGATCTAACTCATAATCTGCATTTGCACTACATTGTCCACATACTTGTTTTGTACTTCCAGAATAGGTTGTACAAAATCTTACTTGATACCCTGTAAAAGATTGACCTGATGGACACGTTGTTGAGACTTGAGAGCCAGTATAACTTCTTGCTGATGCAAGTATTGTTTTAATATCTGCAACTGCATTATTTAAAGCCTGAACTCTACTATAGGTAACAAATCCTGCAATTCCTATTAGAGCTAAAATACTCATAATAGAGAAAACAACAATAAGTTCAATTAATGTAAATCCTTTTTGATTATGTGAAAAGGCAGTATGTTTCATGCATTATGGATTATTAACAGTGTAATAAAATCCACTTCCACTGTTTGTTGTACAACCGGAAGGATTTCCTGTTGGAGCAGTTGCTGTTCCTTGAGAATCATTGGTATTTTCTAAACAAGCAGTAATAGTATATGTTGAACCATTGCCATAATAATAATAACTTCCTGCATTATAATAAGTAGCCCCAGACGGGTCACAAGGGATTTTTTGCATATAAACAATATTACTTGCACTTTGAATAGTTCCCCCACAATTGGAAAGACTGGAAGGATAACTTCCATTATCTGCACGATATTGCTCAAGTGCAGCCTGAATTTGTGAAATATCTGCTTTTCTTTGCCCATCTCTTGCTCTTTGTCTAACTCCAATAAAATTACTCATTAAAAGCGTTGCTAAAATACCAATAATTGCAACAACAATTAACAATTCTATAAGAGTAAATCCTTTTTGGTTTTTATGTATTAATATATTTTTCATGGCGTTACGTTGGGACTTGAAACTCCAAAATTACACTTTTGCCCACAAGCAGTAGAGGAAATTCCATTAGACGTTAAACTGGAACAAATACCGCTTCCTCCGCTTGTACAAACATTTGGATCTTTTGTTCCCCTTTCCAGTGAAGCATATATCCAATATTTTTGTCCACTGGTATCCACATAATACACATATTTTCTACTTGGAGACAAAGGATCATTGGGTAAAACTGTCATATACCGCTGCCATAAAGTTGTTGTAGAACCCCATGGAACAGGAGTCCCACCAGAATCTAGTATTTGATAACTACCGTTTGCTTGAGGATATCTTCCATAATCCTGGTAATACTGCTCTAATGCTCTTTGCACTTGCGCTAAATCAAATTTACGTTTTCCGTCATCGCTTTTTTGAAACTGCGTTAACGGATCTAAAAGCGCAAACACAAAAGCAGCAAGAATTGCTAAAATACCAATAACTACAACTAATTCTATAAGTGTAAATCCTTTTTGGTTTCTCATAGGCATTGATTAAAACAACATGCTCCATCAGTACAACCAGGTGAACCGCAAAATTGACCTTGTCCTGCAGGAACAATTCCACATCTAGCTGGTGGGCCTCCTGAGCATGAGTAAATAAGCTGTGTATAACCTGGCATACAGGTTGGAATTGGTGTTGGAGTAAGTGTTATTGAAGGAGTTGGAGAAAGAATTGGTCCTGTTGGTGTTGGTGTTAAGTAAACAGGAGAGGGAAGAGGATTACTTGCAATATATGTACAATCTATATTTCCAGAAACAGTACAATAATTATACCCAAGAGATATATAGTTGGTGGCAGTACATTTTGTCATTTGTGTTAATGGACAAAATATCTTATTTGCATTTGTCACCGGATTTGTTAATTTTGCATATAAAACATTCCACTGAGGACAAGAAGACGTAGTATCTGTTTGATATAAATAACAAGAAGATGGAGAATTAGAATTACAGTTAGGATCTTGAGGAACATTCTTTGTATAAGTTGCTAAACCTTTAGAAAAAGAAAAATTAAATGGTAAAGTTTGAGGATAACATCCCGTATCTGCATAATAAGAATCTAATGCGGTTTTAATTTGTTCTAGATCATGCTCTCTTTGAGAATCTTTTGCTTTATTTATTTGTACTAAAGGATTCATTATTCCAATAAGAACTGTAAAAAGAATGGCAAGCATGCCAATAACAACAACAAGTTCAATTAAAGAAAATCCTTTGGCAATGCGGTTTAAAAAATGAAATGGATGAATTGTTGCCAAATTTCGTTTCCAAAAAGAAGAGCAATTATCACTCCAGTTACTAAAAATGGTCCAAAAGGAATTACTCCACCCACTAGCTTTCTTTTTCCCCATATAATCAGTATGAGAGACACAATAGCACCTGTCAAGAACGCTACATATAACGCAAGGAAACAATTAGGCCAACCTAAAAAAAGACCAATAAAAAATGAGAGTTTTATATCTCCTTTCCCCATACCTCTTTTTCTTGTAATTAAATATAAAAATAAGAAAAATCCAGCACTTCCTAGTGCTGAAAGTAAAGAATTGACCAAAAAAAACGGTTTTAAAAAAATTAAAAATAAAAAAGAACTAATAATTAAAGGGAATACAAGAAAATCAGGAATAATTTCGTGCCATAAATCAATAAAGAAAATGCATAAAAGACAAGAAAAAACAAAAATATAAAAAATAAAAGCAATTATCTGATACGTAAATAGCGTAAAGGTATTAACAGCCAAATAATAACTCGCAAAAAAAGAAAGCCCAGTTAATAATTCAATTAATGGATATCTAAATCCTATAAATTTCTTACAATATCTACAATGTCCTAGTAAAAAAATATATGAAAGAAGAGGAATAAGATCGTACCATTGTAATTTTTTTTTGCAGAATTCGCATTGGGATCTTCCGAAAACTATTGATCTTTTTTTAGGCATTCTATCAATAACAACATTTAAAAAAGATCCGAAAAAAAGACCGAAAAAAAATGAAAACAGAGAGACAATTAACTGCATTATCTGTAGTGTATAAGAATTTTAGTCTTCAAACAACTGCTTCGTTGAGGTAATTTGCGTCCAAACTCTATGATCTTTTTTATAAACTTTGTAATCCAGAAATCCTAAAAATCTACTATATCCTTCAAGTAATATAACAAAAAAGGTGTAAAGAATATAAATCGGTTTTGGGTTTTCTTCTAAAAATGAATATAATGCTTTAATAATAAAAGATAATTTAAGTGTTGCGACCTGATACCCCTGCTCATTTTTTACAGCCAAATGACCGCTAAAAATTCTTCTTCTCTGTTCAATAAAATCTTTTATAGTGGTTGGTGTTTTATTATAAATTTTAGCTGTCGGTACATAAAGGATGGTATATCCTTGTCCTTTAATAAGAGGTTCAATATTTGCCTCATCAACACTTGAAGAGACAGGAATTTGCCTAAATATTTTCCTAAAGGCAATTACTTCTCCCATTTTTGGATGTTTTAAAGATAGTCTATGATGTAAATCCCATAAAAGATTTCCTGCAAAACCTAAAAATCCATCTGTTATTTTATTTATTGGAATAGGGTGTGCTCCGGTCATTCCAACAGTTTTGTTAATAAATTTTTTTCCTAATTTTTCTATTATTGTTTCTTCTAAATATACATCTCCACCTAACAATATCAATATTTCGTTCTTTGCAGTACTAATAAATTCATTAACAGCCAATGCTTTTCCTTGCCGTTTTTTTTGATGAATAATTTTAATTTTTTTATTTTTTTGAGCAAATTGTTTTGCAATTTCTAGTGTTTTATCTGTAGATCCAGAAATAACTAATATAATTTCATCAATTTGGACAGAGGATGTTCTTTGCGTTAAAACGCATGAAAGTAATCTACTTATATTTTTTTCTTCGTTATATAAACAAATGCCGACAGAAAGTAATATTTTCGCCATAAATCAAATACTAAGGTATAATTATATACGCCTTACAGTAAACTAGGTAATTATAATATGACAAGCGTTGCAATCATAGTCCTTCATTTTGGAAATGCGCAAGAGACTTTTTTTTGTCTTAAATCGCTGCAATATATATCATCTAAAATTAAACATAAGATTTTTGTTGTAGATAACGGAACAAAAAATATTACTATAAAAGATTTGCAGCAAATAAATCCAAAAATTGAATTAATTAGTAATAAAGAAAATTTAGGTTTTTCAGAAGGGAATAATAGCGCAATTAGAAAAGGATTAAAAGAAAACTTTTCTCATTATTTATTATTAAATAATGACACGATGATTAAAAAAGATATTTTAAAAAAACTTTTACCTGTATTTTCTAAAAAATCTGTTGGTATTGTCGGCTGTTCAATTGTCTATGAAAAAGATCAAAAAAGAATTTGGTTTAATGGTGGCTATATAAATAAATTATTTGCGTTTACAAAACATAGAGATATAAATAAAGATATTACTATTTTATCTGGAAAAATTAAGGAGACAGATTTTATAACGGGTGCAGCAATGATGATAAAAAAAGAAGTATTTGAAAGAATTGGATTATTACCAATAGAATACTTTTTATATTGGGAGGATGTTGATTTTTGTTATGCTGCAAAACAAAATAATTTTTTAATAAAGATTGTTGAAGAACCATTAGTTATGCATAAAGTTTCATCTTCTGCAGGAATAAAAGGGACAAATGTACTTTCTCCCTTACGAGCATTTTATTATGCTAGAAATCCTTTTATTTTTATAAAAAAATTTCACCGACCCCTATTCTTGGGAATATTAGGACAAATTGCAGGCTTTATTTTTTATATTACAAAAGTACAAAATAAAGAAGCGGCATATATGTATATAAAAGGATTTTTAAAAGGACTTGCTTTGCTTTTTAATGAAAACCTTGAGTAACTTTTATAGCATCAAGAATTGATCCTCCAAAATTTTTAGAAAAATTGCTTGCAACTTCTTCTGCTTTTTGAGGTTCTTTTGAACAATTTAAATATGACAAATAAAGTGCCATATATGGCGCTCTTTTTGTTGGATCTATTTGTTGAGCATTAATAAACTGGTTTTGTGCCATTTTACAATTATTCTGTGACAAAGAGATATATCCCATACCTGTATACGCACTTGCTAAATAAGGATATGTGTCAATAGCACGCATGTAATATGCTTGCGCTAACATAACATCTCCATAATGAGCCAAAATATAATCACCAATATTTACATATCCTTGCGCATATACTGCTGGAATATCTGAGATTGTTAAATTATGAAATACTACTGCAGTTTGAGAAAAAGATTCAGGAAGATGCATCTGCTTTAGTATTTTCTCCTGCATTGCTACAAATTGTGGCTCTTTCATTTGTAACTCTTCTGCAGTTGC
>DASVYQ010000128.1:0-1682 GCA_036392095.1 Patescibacteria group bacterium | reverse complement strand
ACTTGATAGACCAGATTCTTACTCAAAAACCAAACGTAAAATTATTTGTATCTGATTATTATCCATGGCCTGACAAAGTCAAGGAATACAATGCGGCTATACCGGGAATAGTCCAGCAGAAGATCAATGCCGGTAAAGATGTTCATTTTGTTAAGCTAAGTGACGTGGATTTTGTGCAAAGCTCAGATCTTTCTTCGGATAATTTACACCTGAATCCAGGCGGATACAAAAAAATAGCTGCTCTTTGGTATAAAAATACGATCTCGATATTAAAATCCATGAGTGGAGTAACTCCAATCAGCACACCAACACAAACGCCTACATCAACACCAGTTCTTAATATTAAGCCTGGTGACGTGGATTCAGATGGACTGGTAAATTCAAAAGATTGCTCCTTAATGAAGAGGTATTTATTAGGAACTGTGGACGCAAATTCAATAAATGTAACAAATGCAGACTTAAATGGTGATGGGCGAGTTAACTCAGCAGACTATTCTCTATTAAGAAGAATTATTCTTGGAATTTCTCCATCCGATACTCCAACCAAGGTTAAGGGTAGTGAAGTTCTTTTTATTGGGGATTCATTTTTAGCTCTTTCACGTGATATTAAAAATGATTTGGAAGCGCACGCTAAATCTGCTGGTATCCTGGAATCGAATGATAGCTTTAAAGATAACTCTGTTAGTGGAACAAAATTGGCTGATTCCAATCCATCGCCGTCAATTCCGACTCAGTACAAAAACGGTGTGAGTGCAGGGTCTATTAAATATGTTATTATGGATGGCGGAGGAAATGACTGCTTATGGGGTTCTGGCCCTGATGCTGCAGCTGCTGCATTTAAAACGCTTTTGGAACAAATGAAAACAGACGGTATCGTAAAAGTCTTCTACATTTTTTATCCCAATCCAGTAAATAATTCTACATTGCAAAGTAACCTTGATAAATTAAGACCTCAAGTTGAAAGCATGTTAACTCAGTCAACTTCACCTAAAGGATATATTATTGATTTGAGACCGGTTTTTGAAGGAAAATACGGGCAGTATATACTGTCAGACGGAATACATCCCACAGCAGCAGGATCTCAGGCAGCTGCAGATGCGGCTTGGGATCAGATGCAAAAGATTAATTTCTTTAGTGCAAATTAAAAGTATATCCAATAAATAGGAATTAGCACGTTATTAGGCAGCGTAAAAAAATTACTTCCTCTATAATTTCACTTCTCGACCTTTCGCCAAGGAACAGGCGACGTGAAAAAGAGGAAGTAATTTTTTAACCGAGCCTTAATATGTAGACAATGTGCTAATTTCATAACATCTTTTAATATATAATGCAACCGGAGATTCTATAATTAACGATAATTTTCTTCCTGACGGACACTTTTGTTTATTAGATAAAATAGGCAAGATCAAAAGAGTACAATCCACTACATTCGAGCAACTTGCTCCTCAAGTAATTATTGTGATTCTTGATTACGTGCAAACGATTGTTGAAAGGCTGCATAATAGAGATAGGATTCATTTTGATAAAAATCTTATTTAAGCTTTTCAGTAACAAGAATTAAATTATTCCTATGAAATATCTCAAGGTCTTAAAATTCCGTATTTTATTATCTGTGGTTTATAACAAATTCAAACTGTATATTCATTAATTGAAAGCATATCAATTAGTAATTCGGATAAAAT
>DASVYQ010000127.1:0-1832 GCA_036392095.1 Patescibacteria group bacterium | reverse complement strand
GTACTACTCCTTTTTTATAGCTTCATTGATTGTATTTCTGAGTTCTTCGAGTACTTTTTTAACTTCAGTCTCGTTTTTAATCATTCCTATACTAACTTTCCCACTACTATAGATCCTTACTTTGACAGTATCCACTAATTTATATTCAATCTCTATGCAATTTTTAGCTCAAATTAATTTGACACAAGGCTATGAATTCGTCTAATTTTATAATAAATTCTAAGGAATAGTCCCCATTTTTGTTACAATTAAGCTATTGATCTTGTCAAAATTAGCAAAAATATAATTTCGGAGTCCATTTTTCACGAATCTTATTGTAAGTGTCAAATTCTTCAAGCTTTTTTTAATGAATTTTGTGGATCTATGCTTTATTTCCTCAAATTCATATCGCATCAGCGATATGAATAACTGAGCAATAAATCCCAGTATAATAGCTCCATAAATACTATTGTCTGACCAAACCCTTAACGGTTTAATCTGTATTTCATTTTTAAGTGAGTTGAATATTTTCTCGATAGAGTCCTTTTCCCTATATATTTCCAATGCCTTTTCAAGTGTCAAATTCTTGTTTGATTTAAGGCAGAAAAATCCTTCTCTTCCATTAATTATCGAACTCTTCAGGAGTTCAATTGCTTCTTCATCACTAAGCTCTTCAAGCTTAGTCCTAAAAGAGTAATCAATTTCAATCAACTCATTGTTGATTCTGAATTTTTTGGGAAGCTTTTTGTTTTTGACAACTATTTCCTGTATCTCTTTTGCTTCCTGTAACTTCTTCAGAACAGTTCTTGCCTTTGCTTCCAACTGTTTTTCTTGTAATGATTCTGAGAAATAGAAATACTTAATGCTATTTGGCTTAACGATTTTTATCCCATAAATACTTTTTTCGGAATCTACTAACTCTGCATTATCAATATCAAAATTCTCAATGATTTTATCGTCACTAGAGTTCAGTTTCATGGAAGTAAGATACGTCATCTCATCTTCCTGTATTAGCTTAATGTTGTCAACTGTATTCGCGCCTTTATCGAAAACAATAAGAGATCCCTTTTTGAGTTTATTTTTTACCTGGCTATAAGTCTCAGGAAAATGCTGTAGATCAAGAACATTTCCTCTATTTACTGTAATTCCAATAGGGATGTTAGTTGGGTTTTTGAGTTCACTGATTCCAACTGTTATCTGCAACTTATCAGGTCTATAATCTCTGCTATAGCCATGCTTTCCAAGATTAGATTTAATGCCGTAAAGAGTTATGCTAGTCCAGTCAAGGTTTATATCTGTTTCTTCAAAATCATAAACAGAAAATAAATTGCCTAAAATATCAGAAAGAATCTCCTCTTTGTTACGTCCTAAGATCTCAAGTGTTCTGTAAAGAACTTTTTCATGAAAATTCTCGAGATTCAAAATCTCGAGAATTTCTTCCTGATTTAACCATTTGCCAGCTTCTTTAATGCTAAAATTATCAGTTAGCTTGTAGCTCACTAAGCCTATCAACAAACTATTGAGATCTAAACCTCGGCTTTTATGCTTACTAAAAACATCAGAGAAATTAAGTTTTTCATAAAAGTATTGAACAGCAAGCATCGATCCGATGGGAACACATATATTCTTGTTAGGAATAGTAGGGAACGCTCTTATTTTTGTTTTTAGATTCATCAAACCATTAACGAAAATAAGAGTACTTATTTTTATATTAATGTCAAATTAAGGTTAAAAAATAGACTATTCAAGAATAGAGTTTTTCAATCTAGAGAGAAGCAAAGGAAGTAAAGAGGCTATTAAAGCCCTCTAATACTCGACTTCTGTAGACGCTATCTTCTCGGCAAGCCTTGATA
>DASVYQ010000126.1:0-4714 GCA_036392095.1 Patescibacteria group bacterium | reverse complement strand
GATCTATTTGAAAGTATTGTTCATGAATTTATTATTCCTGCGCAATGTTTTATTGGGCATAAGCCGTATATTTCTCTTTTAGAAAAAGCAGTTATTGGTTATAGCATTGCCCTCGTTTTAGGAGAAAAAAAGATAATTATTGCAGTTTTATATCAAGGAAGAATAGAAAATTATAAAGAAATTGTTATTACAAAAATTGCGCAAAATAAAATTATTATCAGGGTAACAGAAGAAATAAAAAAAATACTACAAGGGAGAAAACTTAATGAAATATTTATAGGGGGAGAAAATAATACTACTGAGAAAATAATTAAAAAATTTCCTCTAGAATTAAAAAAGAAAATTAAAGGAACTTTTTTGTCTCAAATTTATGTTCCAGAACACACGGTTATTGAACATATATTACATACAGCCGGTGTTCTAGAAAAAGAATTTATACAAAATTCTATGGAGTAGGAGTTGGAGCAAGCGCAAAATCGTTTCCTAAAACAACAAGGATATTATATCCAGAAGGAGCAGTTGTTGTATCATAATTTACTGTTGCAGAAGCAGGTAAATTTTTTAGGATAGTTTGTAATTGTGTTTTATCAACAGCTTTATTATAGACAATAATTTTTGTTTTTTGCGTAGTTGAATCTGCATTTCCAGGATCTAATGTTTGAATGTTATTTTTTTTCAGAATATCAACTGCTTGAGTTGCAAGTCCTGCAATTTGAGTTCCATTTTCAACTAAAACAGTTGCAGCAACTGGTGGAGTCTTCCCGGTGATTGTGTCGGAAATATAGGTATGAATATCGGAAAAATTATCAATACCTAATTTTGGTGCTAAAATTGCTTGTCCGTCGCTTGAAAATGTGTTTTCAAGATAGTTTTGGTCTGTTAACGCAAGTGATTCAATAGAATATTTGTTTAATACATTTGCATTTTGCAAGAATGCTCGTACGTCATCCATAGAAAGATCTGTTTTAAAATCATCTCCTAATGAAGACATAAAAGGAATCACCTGAGAAATAAATCCAATGGAAAATACTTTTTGTTTCACCGCTATGATTAAATTTCTTTGTCGTTTTGCACGTCCAAAATCTGTTCCGTCTTCTAATGAATGACGAGATCTGACATATTCAAGTGCTGTTTGACCGTCCATGTGCTGCATACCTTTATCAAAATGTAAAACTTTATATCGGCATGCAAAAAATTGTTGTAAATCTGTTTCTGCTGAGGTTGTTGCGGTAAATGTTTTAATTTCTTCTTGTGTATGTCCGCAGGGATTATCTTCTTGTCCGTCTATTGGGTATTCAGGATCTGTAAATGTAGTTTCCACATTTATATCAACTCCATTGAGCGTATCAATTGTATGTTTAAATCCAGAAAAATCCATACCAACAAAATAAGAAATTGGTAACCCTGTTACTTGTTTTAATTCATATTCAGCTAAATGACCTCCACCGTCTGATCCCTTAAATTCTGCAGCTTTATTTGGATATGTGGCATCATCAAGTCCAATCTCATAAGACGCATTTATTTTGTAATAATTTCCTCCGCTTGGGTTTCCATCTGGAATTTTTACCCATGTATCCCGAGGAATTGAAATAAGAAATACTTTTTGTTGTTTTGGGTCAATATGAACAACAATAATTGAATCTGTTAAATACGCTCCGTCATGATTTCCTCCTCCATATCCCAAAAGTGCAATATCTATTGGAGTTTTCGCATCTAAGGATTGTTGAATTGAGTTAACAGAGGTAAGAGACTTGGAATGAGTAACAAAAATTTTACTCGTTATATTATGAAACCAAAAGTAAAAGATTCCAATGCCAATAACAATAATAAGTATCAGGGGAATGATAAACTTTTTCATTAAATTTAAACGTTTTCTTATTGTAAATAAGAAAGCTAAGTTTGTGAAGTAGAGTAACTATATCAAAATAGACAAACATTGTCTATTGATTATTCCTATATTTTATTAATAAGTTTCCAAAGCAAAGGATTTATACCTAATTGCAATAAAAAAATTGTTATCATGTTGCGAATAAGTCCTCCGGGAGTAAGTAATACAAGTAAAAAACTGAGAATATAAATAATTGGTAAAATAGACCGAATATAGTCATCCTTTAAAAAATGAGGAAGGAATGCATAAAACTTTGTTTTTGAAGTTTTTAATATTCTCATGCACAAGAAAATCGCAATATTTAGGACAATACTAATTATAAAAAGAATCATAGTCTAAGAATAGCAAAAAAATATTTACTTTGATACAATAAATAAAATTTGTCTCATGAACATTCTTCAATTTTTTACAAAAAAAAGTTCTCTTGGTTTTATCCTTATTACAACATTTTTAAACTTTTTAGGATTCAGCATTATTATCCCTGTTCTCCCATTTTTAGTTGAAAAATATGTAACAACAACAACTCCAAATATCATTGGTTTTTATGTAGGAGTATTAATGTCTGTCTATGCATTATGCCAATTTTTGGCTGCTCCAGGACTTGGGATGCTTAGTGATAGATTTGGTAGAAGACCAATTCTTCTTGTTAGCTTAGCTGGTTCTGTTGTTGGATATATTTTTCTTGGAATTGCTGGATCTTTATGGATGCTTTTTTTAGGACGAATTATTGACGGATTAACAGGTGGAAATATTAGTACAATTTATGCTTATATTGCAGATATTACAGAGCCAAAACAACGAGGAAAATATTATGGCCTTTTAGGTGCAGCAGGCGGGGTTGGATTTATGATTGGACCGGTTGTTGGAGGATATTTGGGAGCTTTGCATTTGTCAGCCCCATTTTATTTAGCAGCAGGAGTAACTTTATTAAATATGGTGTGGGGATATTTTGTATTGCCTGAAAGTCTAAAAGCAGAGCATAAATTAACAGCAGTTTCTTTAACTCATTTAAATCCGTTTAACCAATTTGAGCATATTTTTTCTATCAAAACATTACGGATCCTTTTCTTTTCAGCATTTTTATTTTTCTTACCATTAATGGCTTATCAGGCAATTGCCGCAATTTTTATGAAAGATATTTTGTCTTTTGGCCCGGCAGGTATTGGAACAGTATTATTTGTTGTTGGGGTAGTTGATATTTTTTCGCAAGGTTTTTTAACACACAAACTTGTCCCGATTCTTGGAGAGTTAAAGTTAACTGTTTTGGGTTTAATAACTATTGGAATAGGATATGCAATGGTTGCATCAGTTGCCATAATTCCTTCAGTACTTCTTTTATATATAGGCGTAATTATTTTAATTATTGGCGATGGTTTATTTGAGCCATCCATGAGTGGATTAATTGCAAATGCTGTAGAGCCAAGAATGCAGGGAAGAGTACAGGGTGCAAATCAAAGCATGCAATCGGCGGCACGGGTTGTTGGGCCATTTTATGGTGGGTGGGCATATCAATTAGGCAGAAGTGTTCCTTTTTTTAGTAATATTATTTTTGTTGTTATTGCTCTTATTCCACTTACTTTTTTTCATTCACATATAAAAGATCATAATCAAATTTAAATTATTTTTTTGAAGATTTTTTATTAGAAAATAAAAAGCAAATTCCTGATAAAAATATTGGCAAAAACAAAATACTCTCTACATATACAATTGTGATGACTGGTAGTCTCTGTATCGTACTAAATGGATAAAGAACTCCAAGCAAAATACTAATTGTAGTAAGTAACATTCCTCCTACAAGAGGCCTTTCCCATGCAAGAAGTAATAAAATGAAAATCGGCACAAGTTGAATCGCATGGATAATTGCTCCCGGTGTATGTCCCATAGATTCACCAACCCAAAAAAATAACAAAAACCCAATTGGAATAAACAATAAAAATAAAGCAAGAATTTTTAAAAATTTCTTCATAGAAATGTTATAGTATATTCTAAAAAAATTGTCAGTGATATTACGCAAGAAGAGATTTAATCGGAGCAAATGATTTTCTATGAATTTCACAAGGTCCAAATTGCTTTAAAGCATGTTGATGGACTTTTGTTCCATAGCCAACATGTTGTTCAAAAAAATAGTTAGGAAACTCTTTAGCATATTGTTTCATAATTCTGTCTCTGGTTACTTTTGCTAAGACAGAACCTGCAGAAATGGCATAGTGATATAAACCACCATCTAAAATTCGTTGGGATTTATACGTATCTAAAATTTTTGTTCGTGCGCCATCAACGATGACAAAATCAATTTGTAATGTAAAATTTTTTTCAATTTCTCGAAGTGCTTGCATCATTGCTCTTTTTACAGCAAAATCAATTCCTAAGCTATCTATTTCTTCATGAGAAACAATTCCTACTCCGAATGCTGTTGATTTTTTACAAATTTCATCAAACGCTTTTTCTCTTTGTATTTTTGTCATAAGCTTACTGTCTCTAACAGTCTTTACTATTTGGGATTTATCTGTAATTACTACCGCACCAGCTGTAACTGGTCCTGCCCACGGACCTTTTCCTGCTTCATCTACTCCAGCAACAATTGCATATCCTTTATCCCAAAGAGACTGTTCTAGTTTTATTGTTGGAATTATCATGCAGCTATTGTAGCACTAAATCATTTATATTCGTCTTTGACTAAATTTCCATATTGTTCAAGAAGTTTTTTTATTTTTGGATCAATTACAAATGTACAATAAGGACTACCAGTATAATTCTCATAAAAATTTTGATGTTCTTGCTCTGCTTTATAAAATGAAGTGAATGGAATAATTTCTGTAACAATTT
>DASVYQ010000125.1:0-12995 GCA_036392095.1 Patescibacteria group bacterium | reverse complement strand
TTTTGCCACCATGCTTCTTGTTGTGTTGAATATTTAATTCCGTTTAACGGACATGGTTGTGTTTTTGGAAGTGATTGGTCAAATTGTAAAGATCCATTGGAAAGTTGCTTGACTTCTGGGACTGGAGGTTGCATTATTTTGTTTCCTGTTTTAGAGAATAAAAGATAAGATCCACCTGCTACTAAAACAAAAATAACAACAGCAATAATATAAATAAGATTTTTCTTCATGGATTATTTCATGCCTTTATTTGCTTCATGTAAGGCTTTTTTCTCTTCATCTGATAATTCATGTTCTACTCCCTTGCCATTTTTTATGGTTTTGGCATACCACCTGGTACCTGATCTTGAATACAATCCTGAAATAACAACACCAGTGTCTGAATTATCAACTAATGCTAAAATAAAACTTTGATCTCCGCCTGTATCTTTAAACGGATTAAAACGTAATAAACCAATCTTTTGTATATGTAATTTTCCGTCTTTGTCTATTGTATCACACCTATCTTTTAAGAAAGCAATATCCTTTTTTGTTATATCGGTTTCTTTAAGCAACGACTCAAGTAAAGATTGCAAAGACTTGTTGTTTGCGCCTTTAATGAGTCTGTTGTAGTGTGTTGATAATCTAAAGAAAACAAATGTAAGAATCAATAACCACAACGAAAATATTGCAATGACAGTCCAAATAAATTCCATAATCTTTGTATGTTTATATTAGCCTCTTGACAGCCAAGGTGTCAATAGTGTAACGTTTGCTTCAACCATGCCTAATCAAAAAAATCATGTAGAAAATTCTGTCCTAGGGCATACACACATTGCTACAGGTTATACATTCACTGCTCCGAGCGGAAATGTTTTTAAAGGCAAAAAACAAACAATTGCCATCTCTGCTTCTTTACAACAAGATTTATTAAAAACTCTTTTAATAACTTTTTTTCTAATTGCTGCAGAACTTATTCTTTTTTACTTATTGAAACAACGAGTACTCATACTACCGTTGGTCCAATATTAAAATTTGAAAGGGGGTGAAACAAGATTATGGCACAAATGTACTGTGTAAAATGCAGAGCAAAGAGAGATGATCCTGATGCTCAAGCAGTCACCATGAAAAATGGTAAACCAGCAATGAAAGGAAAATGTCCAGTCTGTGGTACAGGAATGTACAAGATTGGTAAAGCAGCATAATTGCTGTTTCATAATCTTGTAAAACCCCCGCGCATTTGAGTGTGGGGGTTTTTCTATGATAAATAGAACAGGTATAACTACAATAAAAAATGATTTTGGAAGTATTATATTCTTTAATAAACAAAAATCATTTCTGATGCAATCTGGGACCCCAAACTAATGAAAGAATAGAGATGTAATTATTCGCAGCAAGGATCTTTAAATCCACAATTAAGACAATAGGCATCACGACTACCGGGCATATCGCCCATTGGCATTTTACAAACAGGACAAAGTTGTGTTCGTAAGTCTTCTCTAAGTTTATTTTTGGATGGCAGCTGTTGTTTTTGGTGTTGCATTTTCTTTATAGTGAATTAATTTATATACGGTAACTACCGATACATTCCATTTTCCAGCAATATCTGCCCTGCCAAACCCAGCAATCTCCCATAACGAGTTTCCTAAAGGCGCACAAGGCTCAGTCTCGCACACAATTAATAATTGTTTTGTTACTGTTTTTCTCTGCGGATCAACAGCTGTATTTTCTATAGTAACTGGAGGATGTCCCCAAACGGTAAAGAAATATCTATATGCAAAATCTGAATTTCCACCGGTTACGAGTGCAAAATTATAGGGTTGGTTTCCAGTTTTAGAAAGTACAAAAGAAGAAATCTCTCTCATTTGTGCAAGTTGTCTATTTGGTGAAGATAAGAAAGGCATAGCTTGTAAATTCATATAGGTAAGAACAACAAAAATAATTATCGAAACAATTTTTAGATAAATTTTTTGTTTGCCTAAAAACACAAGAAAATTTGCAATAAGTAAAAACGGTAAAGGGAATAAAAATGCGAAATAATAATCATAAATATTTTTTTTATAAAATCCGAATAATAACACTCCTAATCCAAACCATATAGCAATAAGTGCATATTGCAAAAATTTAGTATTTTTTTCTTTCCAAATTTTTGTAAATTGCCATATGAAGACAATAACACTTAACATCCCTAATGCCAGTGTTAATCCATACCAAATAGCAATATGTGTATTAGCCTGTAATGAAACTTGTTCCGGAGGGGGGAAATCAGTTGCCAATCGTGCAAATAATCTAAAGAATACATCATGAATTATAGTAAAGTAATTACCTGTTGCCGTAACATCAGGAGATGAAAAAATAAACTTCGTAATACTAATAATATTTGGAAATCCATGTCTTACTTCAAAAGCCAAAAATGGAGACCAACCAATAACAAATCCTAACATCCCAAGTCCTATTTGTTTAGCACTAGTTTGCAAAGTTTTCCTCAAAGTACTAGCTTCTTTTTGTTTATTAAAAATAAAATGAATTGTACCAATATAAACAACAATAATTGCGGCAACAAAAACAGACAGATAATGCAGTTGCATTAAAATTCCAAGAAGAATACCTGCTAAGACAAAATATCTGTTTTTACTTGTTTGCAAACCTTTATAAACAGCATACAACGTAAACAAAGTAAAAATAGGCATAAGATTTGGATTCCAAGATGACCGAGAGTATGCTATGACAATTGGAGAAATAGAAAATAAAAATGCAGCAACTAATCCGGTTGCTTTATTAAAAAATTCGCTGCCAATTTTATACACAAACCAAACAGCAAGAATGCCAAAAAGAGCAACCATAACTGCAGGTCCAACAGGGTTATAATTAAACAACAAAAGAAATGGTGCCATGAAATAATAATAAATTGGCCCTAAGAAAAATCCTCCGACACTGGATGTTGGTCCTAAAAGCGTTAGATGTCCATGCAAAATATTGTAAACAACTAAAACATCTCGTCCTTCATCTCCCAAAAATGTCATGTAATCTTGTATTCTATAAAGCCGTAAAAATGCAGCAAAAATGAGAATGAGTGTTAATAATACTCGTGGAAACCATTTTTTCATAATAAGAAGTCCTTATTTTTTCTTTTTCCAAATAAATTTGCTGTAAATAAAGAAATTCCAGATTAATAATAAGCCTGTCCCGATTACAAAATAAATCATGTAATATTTAATACTTAATGGTCCAAAATGAAAAATAACATCTGGCCCAATAATTTTGTCTCCAATAAAAATTGTTCCTGATTGAATAAACACAACTCCAAAAACTGATGTTGCATAAAATTGGATCATTTTCCATAAATATTGAACTATACCATGAATTTTTTGTTCTTTAAATGTCCAAAGATTATTAAAATTAAAATTTGAAAAAATTGCTACACCTGCTCCGATTAAATTGGCAAAAAATGGATCTAATTTATATGTATCATGAAAAATTTTTAATAAAACTGCATTAATAACAAACCCAAGTCCTCCGACAACCAAAAATTTACCAAAGCTACCAGTTACAAGCTCTTTAATTCGGGTTGTAACAACAAACCAAACAACATTCATAATGTAACTTAATGGTGCAATTTTAGAACTGCCAAGTGTTCTATCAGAAAAATGGAAAGGAACTTCTCCGATTTTAAACCCATCTCTTACTGCCTTGTGTAAAAACGCAATTTGGAAAATATACCCATTAAATTCTTTCATCTCCTCTTTTTCTTTTAAGAAAACTTCTTTTCTAATTGCTCTAAATCCTCCTGTCCAATCATGAATATTAAATCTCATAAAAACCGTTCTAACAAATAGATTTGCAACAACAGAAAATAATTTTCTCTGAATTGGCCAATTCTCAGGAATTGATCCTCCATCACTATAACGGGTTCCAACTACAACGTCATATCCTTTATCAATTTTTTCAATAAATGCAGGGATTTTTAATAAATCATGCTGAAAATCAGCATCAATACTAACTACAACATCTGCTCCTTCTTTTTCTATGGCATATCCCATTGCCCGAACATATGCAGCACCCAAACCTTTTTTTGGTCCTTGGTTAATGCCAAGGTTTTTATATTTTTTCATTAATTTTTTAACTATTTCACCAGTTCCATCAGGAGAATTATCATCTGCAACTAAAATATGCATGTCGTGGTTTTTAATCTTTGGAAAAACTTCTTCTTCAAGGGTAAGGATAAATTTTTCAATATTATCTTTTTCGTTATAGGTAGCAGGTACTATAAAAACTTTCATACAATTTGTTTAAAATATGCAATTGTTTTTTCTAATCCAGTCATTAGGTCAACTTTTGGTTCCCAGTGAAGAATCTCTTTAGCGCGTGTAATATCTGGTCTTCTCTGTTTTGGATCATCTTCAGGAAGCTCTTCAAAAACAATATCTGATGTTGTTTTTGTAAGGTCTTTTACTATTGTAGCGAATTCTACAATTTTTTTCTCTATTGGGTTTCCCAAATTGACAACAGCTCCTGGAATTCCGTCATGCAGCATAAGCCTTGTTAATCCTTCAACCATGTCTGAGACATAACAAAAACTTCGTGTTTGTTCACCCTTTCCATACACAGTCAACGGCTCATTTTTTAATGCCTCTATTATAAAATTAGAAACAACACGTCCGTCATCTATCTGCATTTTTGGACCATACGTATTAAAAATACGTGCCATTCGTGCATCTACATTAAATTTTCTTACATATGCCATTGTTATTGCTTCTCCAAATCGTTTTCCTTCGTCGTAAACTGACCTCACCCCATTTGGATTAACATTTCCGAAATAAGTTTCAGGTTGTGGAGAAATACTTGGATCTCCGTAAATTTCTGATGTTGAAGCAAATAAAAACCTGGCATTAGCATTTTTTGCAGCTTCTAATAAATTATATGTACCTAGTGAATTAACTTGTAATGTTTCTATTGGATATGCAATATAACTTCTTTTGCTGTTTTTATTTGGAGATGCAGGAGATGCTAAATGAAAAATGAAATCAGGCTTTGGTAATTTTTTGGCTTCTATTAATGGGAAATTAATTATATCTTGATGAATAAACGTAAAATTTGGATTTTCCTTTAAATGGACAATATTTTCTTCACCACTTGTAATAAAATTATCCAAACAAACAACTTGAAACCCGTTGTTAAGAAGGTGTTCAGAAAGATGTGAGCCTATAAAACCCGCGCCGCCTGCTATCCATACTGTCTGCATACATTACGAATTCTTTTCCCTTTCGAGATCTGCTTTTACCATAATTTCAACTAATTCTTTAAATGAAGTTTTTGGAGTCCATCCAAGAGCATTTTTTGCTTTACTAGCATCACCAATTAATAAATCAACTTCTGCAGGTCGTACATGTTTTGGATGGTTTGCAGAAATATATTTTTGCCAATCAGAAATTCCTGCAACTGTAAAAGCTTGTTCCAAATATTCTTGGATGCTATGTGTTTCACCTGTTGCTACAACATAATCGTCTGCTTTTTCTTGTTGAAGCATAAGCCACATTGCCTCAACATAGTCTTTTGCGTATCCCCAATCACGTTTTGCATCTAAATTCCCAAGTTCTAGTTTTTCTTGTTTTCCAAGTGCAATTCTTGCTACTGCTTTTGAAATTTTTCTGGTAACAAATTCTTCTCCTCTTCGTGGAGATTCATGATTAAACAAAATTCCAGAGCATGCAAACATATTGTAACTTTCCCTATAATTGACCGTTATATAGTGTCCATATACTTTTGCGACTCCATATGGGCTTCGTGGGTAAAATCTTGTTGTTTCTGTTTGTGGAGTTTCTGTTACTTTTCCAAACATTTCAGATGAAGAAGCCTGATAAAATCGTGCAGAAGGTTTGATAATTCTTACTGCTTCAAGCATTCTGGTTACTGAGAGACCGGTAAATTCTCCTGTTAAAACCGGCTGTCCCCACGATGCTTTAACAAAAGACTGTGCTGCTAGATTGTATACTTCATCTGGATCTGATTCTCGAACAACGTCTATTAAAGATCCTTGATCTAATAAATCACCAGATAAAAGCTCAATTTTGTCCATAATATGTCTGATATTTTCTAAATTTGGGACACTGAGGCGGCGGATCATGCCATAAACTTTATAGCCTTTAGATAAAAGAAGTTCTGCTAAATAAGAACCGTCTTGACCTGTAATTCCGGTAATTAATGCTTTTTTCATTTTTATAAAATTAGACCGAACCTAAGAATATATTTTAAACAATCTTTCTCCAATAGTCTAGCGTATCTTTTAATGTTTGATCTAAAGCAATTGTTGGTTGCCAACCAGTTTGGGTTTTGATTTTTGTAATATCGCAAACTAAATTGGCTACATCAACCGGTCTAAATACAGAAGGATCAACCTCTACTTTTACTTTAATTGTACTCAGAGATAATAATTTATTTAATATATCTTCAATTTTATATGAGGCTCCACTGCCAATATTATACGCATCTCCCATTGTTCCTTTTTGTATTAACGCAACATATCCCTTAACAATATCTCTGACATCGGTAAAATCCCGTTTTGCAGATAAATTTCCAACTTTAAGAATAGGTTCTGCTTTTCCTTTTTCTATATTTGCAATTTGACTTGCAAATCGGGCAACAACAAAGGCGGGTGCTTGTCTTGGACCAATATGATTAAATGGTCTTACTCGAATAACGGGAATTTTTGCAGAAATAAAATATTGCAGAGCTAAATAATCTTGTGTAATTTTAGAAACAGCATATGGACTACCAGGCATAAGCGGTGTTTGTTCATCTATTGGTAAATCTTTTTCTGAAACCATTCCATAAACCTCTGCAGATGATGTAATAAGAATTTTTGAAACTAATCCAGCTTTTTTAACTGCCTCAAAAATATTCATTTCTGCAATAACGTTATTCATTATGGTTTCCTGAGGGTTTTCAAAGCTCTTTGCAGGAGAAGTTAAAGCTGCTAAA
Source organism: Patescibacteria group bacterium (assembly GCA_036392095.1). Taxonomy (GTDB): domain Bacteria; phylum Patescibacteriota; class Microgenomatia; order Levybacterales; family UBA12049; genus PPGL01. Next base: position 6,038 of record DASVYQ010000125.1, on the reverse strand, counting down.
TGATAAATTTCATCGGGCTTGCTATCTGCAATAATTTTTTCAACAGATTCTTTTTCTAAAAGATTAACAGAAAATAATTGTAATTTATCTGCAATATGAGAAATATTAGGAGATGTTGTACCACTCAAAACTGTTCCAGAAACAGAATATCCTTGATCTAATAAATATTCTGCTAAAAAACTACCTGCAAAACCGGAAATTCCTGTTATAAGAACTTTTTTCATCTACCGACTCCAATGTAGGTAAAGCCAAGTGCCTTTGCTTCTTCTGGAGTATAAATATTTCTTCCATCAATAATGATTGGATTTTTAAGAAGTTTTTTAATTTCTTTAAGAGATAAAAGTTTGAATTCATTCCATTCAGTTAAAACTACTAAAACATCTGCATCTTTTGCAGCTTCTTGTGCATTTTTGGCAAATAGTAGTCCTTTAAATTCTGGTAATCGTTTTGCATTCTCCATAGAAATAGGATCAAATGCTTTAACAATTGCACCCTTTTTGATTAATGCTGGAATAATGGTTCTGGATGGAGCATCGCGCATATCATCAGTATCTGGTTTAAATGCCAAACCTAAAACTCCAATTGTTTTCCCTTCAACTGATCCTTTAAGCATTTTTACAACTTTTTCTTCAATTGCATGCATTGCTTCTTTGTTAATTGCTTCTACATCTTTAAGAAGTTTAAAGTCATAGCCATAACCATCTGCAATAGCAATAAGAGCTTTTACATCTTTTGGAAAACAGCTTCCTCCATATCCGGCTCCTGCATTTAAGAATTTTGGACCAATTCTGCTGTCAAGTCCAACTGCTTGTAATACATCTGGTCCATTTGCACCAACTTTTTCTGATAATTGTGCAATTGCATTGGCAAAACTAATTTTTGTTGCTAAGAATGAATTTGCAGCATATTTAATCATTTCTGCTGTTTCTAAAGTTGTTAAAACCAAATGAGTATCTGTTCCGTTATTTTCTATAATTGGTTTGTGAAGTGCTACCAAAGTATCTTTTGCTTTTTGGGAATCTGAACCAACAACAATTCTGTCTGGATGTTGTGTGTCTCCAATTGCTTGTCCTTCTCGCAAAAATTCGGGAACTGAAGCGACATCAAACATAGCTTTTTCTGGCTTTACTTTATTTATCATTGCTTCAACTTTCCTGTTTGTTCCAACTGGAACAGTACTTTTTACAATAACTACTGTATAGCCATCTAAATGTTTACCAATTTTATCTGCAACATCGTAAACCACGGAAAGATCTGCTTCACCTGATGGCTTTGGAGGAGTTCCAACTGCAATAAAAACAACATCTGAATTTGGAATTGATTCTTTATAATCAAGGGTAAAGAGCAATCGTTTTGCTTCTACATTTCTTTTTACAATTTCTTCAAGACCAGGTTCATAAATAGGCAAAATGCCTTTTTTGAGGTTTTCTACTTTTTCAGGAGTATGTCCGATAACCCAAACAGTATTTCCTAAATCTGCAAAAACTGCTGCTGTTACTAAACCTACATATCCATGTCCAACAAATGTTACTGTCATAGAATTTGTTTTTTTATTTCTTCTAGTCCTTGAGAAAAGGAGGTTAAAGAAATACCAAGCTTTTCTATCTTATCATTATTTAGTGATAAATTAAAGCCCCTATAAGCCTTATTTTTAAAGTATTCTTCCCTTGTTGTTTTAGATATTAAAGAGCTATCAAAATCAAAGGTTTGAGCAATTTTTTGAGCAACAATAAAGGGACTTACTGTTTCTTTTCCAACAACATGAAAAATTCCAGTTTGATTTGTTTTTAAAAGTAAATTTAATGCAGTAGGAATGTCATCAATAAATGTTGGGGTAAAATAATGATCTTCAACGGTTTTTATTGCCTTTTGATTCTTTAAAAGATCTATAAAAACCCTAACATATTCTTTTTTTTCAAAATTTGCTCTATATGGATAAGCAATTCTTAAAATAAGTGTAGAAGTTTGAGCACTAGATACCAACCGTTCCGCCTGATATTTTGTTGTTGCATACCAATTTTTAGGATTTGGCATCTCTTCTTCAGAATATGTTTCTGAAAGTGGCTTATCACCTGGAAAAACCATATCTGTAGAAATGTACACTAGTTTTTTACCAGTTTTTTCGCATGCTTCTACAATGTTTGCTGTCCCTAAAACATTTATTTTCCATGCTTCTCCGTTTTCTCCAAACTGCTTATCAGCTTCACATCCATCAACATTTGTTTTTGCTGCCATGTGTAATACAACAGAGGCAGGTGAATTTTTAATAGCAGTTAAAACTGCCTCTTTATTTGTTATATCCACCCCAGTTGAACGGCTAATATTTTCAAAATGAAAGTCGGGTAAAAGTTCTACAATGCGGGATCCAACAAGACCGGTTAAACCAGTACCTATAATGTTATTTTTGTCCATATTGTTTTTCGTAATATTCTTTATAGGTACCATTTTTTATATCTTTCCACCACCACTGGTTATCTTTGTACCACGCAACTGTTTTTTCAAGCCATGTATCAAAATCATATTGAGGCTGCCAGCCTAACTCTGTTTTTATTTTTGTCCAATCAATGGCATATCTTCTGTCATGACCAGGTCTATCTTTTACAAATTCAATAAAACTTTCATCTTTTCCTAAAATTTTTAAGATTTTTTTGGCAACTTCTAAGTTATTAATGTCCTCAGTTAAGCCTCCAACACAATATGTCTCTCCAATTTTTCCTTTTTGTAAAACCAGATCAATTGCACGGCAGTGATCTTCTACATATAACCAATCTCTAACATATAATCCGTCTCCATATATTGGAATTTTTTTACCCTCAATTACATTTGTTATTGCTAATGGAATTATTTTTTCAGGAAATTGATATGGACCAAAATTATTTGAACAATTTGTAATTGTTATTGGTAAGCCATAGGTATCTGCGTATGCTCTGACTAAATGATCAGACCCTGCTTTACTGGCCGAATATGGACTATGAGGATTATATGGGGTATTTTCTGAAAATTTTTCATTTGAGTTTAATGGCAATGCACCAAATACTTCATCTGTTGAAACATGATGAAATCTTTTTACCTGAGCTTTAAGAGCTGCGTCTAATAAAACTTGCGTTCCAACAACATTGGTAACAACAAATTCTTCAGGATTCATAATTGATCTATCAACATGACTTTCTGCGGCAAAATGGACAACAGTATCTACTCCTTGCATTGTTTTTTCCATTTGCTCCCTATTGCAGATATCTGATTTTAGAAAAGAATAGTTAGGATTTTGCTGAACATCTGTAAGATTTTCCAAATTTCCCGCATAGGTTAATTTATCTACATTTACAACAACATCTTCCGGATGTTGTTTAAGCCAATACAAAACAAAATTTGCACCAATAAACCCAGCTCCACCTGTTACAAGAATTTTCATATTTTTTTCTCCTTTACCAACTTGTCTAATAAAAGTATACCAATAATACTCATTGTTGTTGTCATTTGTCCAGTAATTACCTTTTCTACCGCTTCTTCTAACGGCATTTTTACAACGGTTATATCTTCTTCTTCTTCAGGATGTGCAATTCCTTGTTCTAAATCTTGAGCTAAAAATAAATAAGAAACAGCATCAAAAACACTAGCAGACATATCCACAGCCATTAATTCTTTCCAATTTTTAGCTTTTATTCCTGTTTCTTCGTCTAATTCTCTTTTAGCAGCATCTAATGGATTTTCTCCTGCGTCTATAAACCCTGCCATAAGCTCTAAACTTTCTTTTTTAAGCATGTATCTATATTGAGAAACCAAATATATTTCATTATTTTCTGTTAATGGAAGAACACAGACAGTTGGTCTTCTTTTTGCAACATGATGAACAACTTCCCGACCGGATTTTAGTTTTAAACCAACTTCGGAGATATCAAATAACTTTGCTTTAAATATTGTTTTTTCAGATAGTGGATCAAGATTTTTTTGACTCATTATTGGAGTTAGATTTTTCCTTCGTCTTTGAGCGCCCAAAATTGATTAGCTGCAAAAAGACTTTTAACAGTACCTGCATCGCTCCAGAAGCCCTTTAGCTCTGCCCAGGATAATTCATTTGTTTTTATGTATGCATTGTTAACATCTGTAATTTCTAATTGTCCTCTTTCTGATGGTTTAATCGTTTTAATTCTGTCAAAAACAGTTTTGTCATATAAATACAATCCAGTTACTGCATAGTTACTTTTTGGATCTTTTGGTTTTTCTTCTATTCCAATTATTTTTGCATTATCCGCAGGATCAAACTCTGCGACACCATATCTTGTAGGGTCTTGTACTTGTTTTAAGAATAACTTTGCACCTTTTTTAAATGATGCTACTTCTTGTGAAATATCTGCATCGGTTGTATTGTCTCCCAAAATAACAGCCATGTTGTCATTTTCTGCAAAATCTGCTGCCAATGATAAAGCATCTGCAATCCCACCATCTGGTTTTTCTTGATATGCATATTCTAAATGATCTACCCCTAATTCTTTTCCGTTTTTTAGTACTCCTAAATAATGCCCTACATGAGGACCACTTGTAATAATAAGAATATGTTTAATGCCTGCATTAACCAGTGTTTGAATTGGGTAAAAAATCATTGGTTTATCATACACCGGAAGAAGATGTTTATTCGTTACATGGGTTAATGGGTATAATCGTGTTCCTAGGCCTCCTGCAAGTACAATTCCTTTCATAATGCAATATTAAGTACAAAAAATATTATAGAAATACCAAAGATGGCAATTGCTATGTATTCTAGCATAATTTTTACTGAAAAACTATGATGCACCGTATGATGTACTACTCCCCAAATTACATAAAAAATTGAAGTTAAAACAATAAGTGCAACTTGCAATTGTTTTTGTCCATGCACAAACATAGCTAATCCAATTCCAAGTCCCAATACAATTAAAAGTGTTACATAATAAATTACATGATGTTTCATAGTTAAAAAATACTTCCGCTACTTAAGAATATAACAAATGCAAGTATTGCTAAAAGATACAAAATATGGTCTAAATTATGTCCAACAATACGGGAAATTTTTTTCTTTTCAATAAGCAAAATGTCCAAAATAAAAATAATAATAAATAACAAGAGCAAAAATTGAGTAATGTTTTTTGCGAAAGAAAACTTATCAACAACAGGAGACTGAGTAAATGATTGTTTTTGCTGCTGTTGATTTTGGTTTGTTCCTGCAGCTTCAACTTTTCCGACAACAACAGGTTCTTTTGCTGCAGCTGGGGCAGCCTTACTTAAAGGAGGAATAGATTTTCCTCCAAACATTTGTACAACCAATATTGTATTTGCTTCTCCTGTTAAGGTTCCTTCCTGAACAGAAAAACCAACATCCTGATAATTTGGAGAAAGCATATTTGCTTTGTGTGATGGACTTGCCATCCATGCATTTACAATACTTCCCGCATCGCCAAATCCCCTAGCTAAATTTTCGCCAGCATAGGTATATTGATATCCTGCTTTTTGAATAAAAATCCATGGTGTTGCTCCAGTTTTTGGATCAATATGTGCCCAATAATCATTGGTAAACATATCAACACCTTTCCAATATGCTGCTGTTGCTAATGCATCATTGTAATTAAGTGGAGGAAGATTATTTTGTGCTCTCACCTGATTGGTAAGTACTAACAAATCTTGTGTAGAAATATTTGCAGCAGTCCCTAAAACTTGCGGATAGTTTTTCTGAACTAAATTTAATGCTGCTGTTGCTATAAGAAGCAAAAAAGAAATAGCTAAAATACTTGTGTGGTGCAGTAGTCTTGCTCTTTGATTATTAGAATGATGCGGAAGAAACAAATGGCGCAGGAAGTTCTTCATAAAGTCAGTATATCAGCCATATATTGGCTCAACAAGAGGGGTATTTTCTGCATAAACTCTCCCATTCACAGGAATTTGCAAAGCAAAAGATAACGCATTTGCAACAGAAACGCCAACTCTAACACCAGTAAAAGATCCAGGTCCTGGATTTACAGAAATTGCATTAAGATCTTTTAAATGTAACTGTTGTTTTTTTAGAA
>DASVYQ010000124.1:0-1749 GCA_036392095.1 Patescibacteria group bacterium | reverse complement strand
TCTGGTATTGCAATACATTATTGCAGTAATTATAGGATTTTTTATAATCGAAGTCCACAAAAATCGAAACCTAACAAAAAGGTTCATCATACCCCCACAACCTGGGGTGTAAAATATGCAATGTTTTTTTGATATTTTTTCCCCACATTTTTTTTAATTAGGAATTTACTTTCTCCTTTCTTTAGGGTACAAATTTTCAAGGAGAAGACAATGTTTAACTTGTTTAAGAAAAAAACTGATAATAATAATGAGGCTGACTGGAAAGAGAAAGCCAAAATCAGGCGGCAGGAAAATACAAAGTTGAAAAAGAAGACTAAGGATATTGAAAAGAGCAGAAATAGGTGGAAAACAAAAGCTTTAAAGTATCAACAAGAAATAGAACGGCTCACTGAGGAACTAAAAAAAAACGACTAATCTCGGATAAAAAAAGACCCAGGAAATATGGCTTCTCAATAGACCTCATTTTAATCGCATTAAAAACAAAATTATCCACTTCAACAAGTTTTCGGGCTTTATCAATAAACCTGGCGATAACCCTGGAAGCGCTAAAACTATCAATAAACCCACCAACACATACCACTCTGTTGAATTGGATTCACAAAATAGGGTATTACGAGTTAACCAAAAAGAAAGAACGGGCAGATGACTGGGTAATAATATTGGACCAGAGCATCCAATTGGGTCAGGATAAAGTTCTGGTTGTATATGGGATTCGTGAAAAAAATATTGATTTTACAAGACCTTTGCGATTCCAGGATCTAACTCCTTTGAGAGAGGTGTCTAGAGATAAATGGACTGGCGAAATAATAAAAGATGTCATACTTGAATTGCAGGATGAAATAGGAAGAATTAAGTATGCTGTTGGGGATTATGCCAGTGATATCCATAAATCCATGAAGCTCTGTAAGATTCCACATGTGCACGACCTAACACATAAAATCGCATTGCTTTTAGAAAAATATTATAAAACTAATCCACAATACCTTGATGTAATAAAAAAAATGTCGGAAATGCGAGTTAAATATTCACAAACAAAGTCCGCCCATATCATTCCTCCAAAACAAAGAAAGAAATCCCGGTATCAAAATATAAAAATTATTTCCGATTGGTGTGAAAAATCTTTAAGATATATTGAGAAGAATCAGAATGTTGATCCGGAGATCTATGATAAATTGAAATGGTTATTGGATTACAAAAGGTTTATTGACGATCTGTCGAGTTTGAATAGAGTTATAAATGATATTGAAAAAGAATTGAAGCATAATGGCTTATCAAAAAAAACAAAAAAGAAATGTTGTGAGGCAATCAATGAATTAAACTCAGAAGCTGGACATTTTTTTAGAAAAGGGCTTTTAAAATATTTTAAGCAAACAAAAGAACTATTGCCCAGATCTGATAAAGTTTTGATATCATCAGATATCATTGAGTCTGCTTTTGGAAAATACAAGAACTATCTCAGTTTAAATCCCATGGCAGGTGTTACAAATCTCATTTTATGCATTTCGGCTTTTACAGCTTCATTGACAGAAGAAAGTGTACAAGAAGCTCTTGAAAATACTACTATTTATGATGTAAAAGAATGGACTCAGAAATTCGTAGGAAAAACTTTATTACAAAAAAGGAAAGAGGTCCTCTGCTGCGGATAAAAGTTTGGGGAAGAAAATATTAGAAAATTTACACCCCACCACCGCCGTCCGTTTATGGATGTAAGAATCCGTTATTATGGGCATGCTCATTCTGCTGGTAAAA
>DASVYQ010000123.1:0-14706 GCA_036392095.1 Patescibacteria group bacterium | reverse complement strand
AACATTTTTTGCCAAAGAGGTTTTTGTTTTTCTGGGATTTGATTTAAACCGTATTGCTTTAATCGTTTTGCTGCCTCATCAGGGGAAAGGCCATGAAGGATTTCCATATGCTTTTTTAGTATAAACTAGTTTAGTAATTGTGTAAATCATTTTACATCATTCCCTATAGCTTGTGAAATATTACTAAATCCATCTTTTTTTAATAAATTTATTAATTCAGAATTAATTTCAGCAATTAATTGTGGCCCTTGAAAAATCATACCCGTAATAAGCTGTACTACAGATGCACCAAGCTTAATCTTTTTATATGCATCTTGTGCAGAAAATATTCCTCCACAGCCTACTATTGTTAATTGTTTCCCATAGTGTTTATATGCAAGTTCAATAAGTTGATTAGATCTTTCTTCACAAGGTTTTCCGCTAAAACTACCAATGGGAAATTGTTTTACCTCTTCTTGAACTAATGCTGTGGTATCTCTTTTACTTTGTAGATTTCCAATAATTACACCTTTTGGACAATGTTTTACAATTATAGAAAGCATTGCTTCTATTTCTTCATTCGTTTTAGATATAGGCATTTTTATAAAAATAGGCTTCTTAATTTTAAGTGAATCGATTTTAAACAATAATTTATCTAAGTTTTTCGGATTATAAAAGTCAACATTTCCATATAGATTAGGACAACTAATATTTAATTCATAATATGCATTTTTAATTTTGTTTTTTTCAATTGTTTTGAATGCTGAGATTATGTCTTCTATACTTTCTTGCAAATTAAGTTTTGGTGAGTTTGTTCTTCCAATGCTAATACCAAGTGGAATAGTAAATATTTTATTCTTTAATTTTTGTGTAATCTTTTTAACCCCCATATTTTTAAATCCTTTATTTACCATAAGCGATTTTGATTTTGGCAATCTCCCTAGCATTGGCGGAGTATTTCCTTTATACGCATTATTTGTAATTGTTCCAATACTTTGAAAACCAAATCCAAGAGTGTATAAAATATTAGTTAATTTTGCTTCATAATCAAATCCGGCTGCAAGTCCAACTGGTTTTAAGAAATCAATCTCTTGAATTTTTTGAGAAAGCATTGGTGATTTACAATTAAATGTATAATTGATTACTCTTTTTACAAAGGTTGATTCCCCTAATATTTCTCCAAATAATGTCATCTGTGTGTGAATGAATTGTGGATTAAAAAGAAAAAACAATGGCTTACAAATATATCTATATCCTGTACTACATAGTTTAATTAATACGTATTTCTCCATGTGCGCATACTAGCAAAAAACAAGAAAAAACAATGCGGCATAGATCACAGAAGTATTTTTAATGCCTTCTTGGTATACTTTAGCTATGTTATTAAAGCATTTTCCCTCATTTACCTACAGAGATTTTAGGCTTTTATGGATATCTGAGCTTATATCAGCTATTGGAACAGGAATTTTTAAAGTTGCTATTGGTTGGCAGTTATATGCATTAACACATTCCCCTTTTGCTCTGGGTCTTATGGGGCTTGTGCAGCTTATTCCGTTTTTAGCCTCCAATTTAATTGGAGGAGCTGCTGCAGATTCTCATAACAGAAAACGTATTTTGTATATTACTCAGCCGGTTATTGCTTTAGGATCATTTTTTTTAGGACTCACAACATTTTTACATATTATTTCACCAGTACTCATTTATATTATTTTGGCGCTAGTTTCTGTTGCATTGGCATTTGATATGCCAACTCGTGGAGCATTTCTTCCGACACTGGTTGAAAGAAAAGATTTAGTAAATGCAAATAGTATTTATACACTTTTATGGGAAATTGCAGATATTATTGGTCCTGGTATTGGCGGATTTTTACTTGCCAGTATCGGTATTGCGAGTATTTATTTTTTAGATTTTGTATCAACACTTTTTGTAGTTGGTGCAATTGCATTAATGCATAATAATGGTGAGCCAGAAAAAGAACGCTCTCTATTTTCCTTACAATCAATTCGTCATTCATTTACTTTTCTTTTTTCAAAACATATTTTGTGGACGACAAAATTATTAGATGCAGCAAGTGTTTTATTTGCTTCCTGTGTTATTTTATTTCCAGTTTATGCAAAAGATATTTTACACGTTGGACCACAAGGCTTAGGACTTATGTACACTGCTCCTGCAATGGGGGCATTTATTGTTGGAGTAGTTTATTCCAAAATATCCACTAAATTCTCAAGACAAGGCGCAATTCTTTTGGGTGCAGTTGCTGTGTATGCTCTTTCAACAATACTATTTGGAATTTCAAAAATATTTTTTATTTCCTTTCTTGCATTGTTTATTAGTGGAGGTGCAAATGTTGTAAGCGTAATTATTAGAGCAACAATTACGCAGCTTAATACTCCTGGAAATATGATGGGAAGAGTTTCTGCAATAAGTAGTTTTTTTTGGGTTAGCGGAGACAGACTTGGTGATTTAGAGGGAGGTGTTGTTGCGCAATTTTTAGGTGCACCGTTTGCTGTTGCTTTTGGAGGGATTGTTGCATTAGGGATTGTTGGCAGTATGGCGATTTTTAATCCTTTATTAAGAAATTATGTTTATAAAGATGAAGTTTAATTTTTGTTTGCAATAATTCGTAATTCTTCAATTTGCTTTTCAGTTAATTCTTTATATGATCCTTCAGGCATTTTGCCAATTTTCAAGGGACCAAATTGAATTCTTTGTAAATCCAAAAGTTCTAATGAAAGCGTTTTGCACATTCTTCTAATTTGTCTGTATTTTCCTTCAAAAAGAGTAACTTCCAAAATTGTTTCTGTGTCCGTTTCTTTCTTTATTTTCACTTCAGTTGGCAATGTTGGTCCATCAGATAGTAAAACTCCTTTTTTAAACCTCTCTATTTGTTCTAGAAGTGGCCTTCCCGCAATTGTGAGAAGATATACCTTAGGAATATGAAATTTTGGATGAATTAATTTGTGTGTTAGGTCTCCATCGTTAGTTAGCAAAAGTAACCCATGGGTATCTTTATCAAGCCTTCCAACAGGATAAATTTTTATTTGAGTATCTATATACATTGTTACGTCTTCCCTGCCTATTTCATCAGATGTTGTAGAAATAACGCCTTTTGGTTTATTAAGTATGTAATATACAAAATCTTTTTTTTCTATTTTTTTCCCGTTTATTGTTAACGTATCTATATCTGGATTAAATCTCTCTCCAGATTTTTTTACTCGTTTTCCGTTAATTGCTATTTCAAATTCTTTAAGCAAACGCTTGATTGTTCTTCTTGATGCTAACCCCTGGTTTGCTAAAAATTTATCTATTCTTTCTATAGTCATATTATAAGTATATAAATATTATTCCAATAAAAATCATACATAAAGCACTAATTTTAAGAGTTATTGTTGATTTTTTAATATCTTCTTTAATAATATGAGGAAACCAAACGGATAAAATTATTCCAAAAAGCAAAACAATAAAAGGTTGAATTCCGCTAATTACCATTACTAATGCAACAGGAGCAAGAGAAAGTGCTATAGCAGAGAAAAATTCAAATAAGATACTTAAGGAAACATTTAATACAATGCCAAAGTAAAATGTTTTTGATAATTTTGTAATATATGAAATACTACGTTTAGCATAAAAAGGTATGCAAAATAATATGAACCCGCCAAGTGCAGAACCAAGAATTTCGTATGAAAATGAAGTTAAAACACTGGTTCTTACAACAACAAATTTAAAGCATACTGCTAATATGGCATACATTAAACTAGATAGAATCATATACCATAAAGCTTTTCTTGGGCGAAAAATTTTTGAATCTAGCTTGTTGACACTAATGAAAAATCCACCAAATAAAATAAGCGCAAATCCTAATAGTTCATGAGAATTAAGTTTCTCTCCAAGAAAAAAACTAGATAAAACAAGAGTAAATACAGGAACAAATTGAAATAAAGGTACAACGCGTGATGTTTCTTCAAGTTTTAATGCCTGAAAATAAGGAAGTACATAAAATGTATTTAATGCTCCTGCTAACAGAAGGATAAGTATTTGTGCTAAAGAAGGTCCTGCAAATCCATGAAGCAGAAATAAAGGAATGCAAAATAGTAAATCTACAACTGCCATAAAAATAAGAAATACTACAGAGTCATCTAACTCTTTTTCAAGGAGAAATTTTTCTATATAGTTTGTACTGCTTGCAACAACTGGTGATAAAATTGCATATATGAGCCAATGCATAGAGAGATTATATAGTATTTTAGCTTTAAAAAGAAACTAATATGCTACAATACAAGCATGAATTTAGCCTCTAGACTTCGTCCAATGCATTTAGATGAATTTGTTGGACAGGAACATTTGGTTGGTAAAGGTAAAATTATTCGAAAAATGATTGAATCGGACACACTATTCCCAGTTATTCTTTGGGGGCCTCCCGGGGTAGGAAAAACGACACTTGCAAAAATTATTTCTCAAGAAACAAAGTCTGATTTTTATGAATTATCTGGAGTGACTGCTGGGAAGAGCGATTTACTTAGTATAATTGAAAAAGCGAAAGAAAATAAAAAAAATAATAAAAAAACAATATTATTTATAGATGAAATACATAGGTGGAATAAAGCTCAACAAGATGCACTTTTGCCATATGTAGAAAATGACATTGTTACATTAATTGGTGCAACTACAGAAAATCCTTCTTTTGAAGTTATTAGTGCACTTTTATCAAGAAGCCGAGTTTTTGTATTAAAAAGCTTGTCACTTATTGATTTGCAAAAACTAATAGAGAGAGCGTTAACTGATACCCAAAAAGGATTGGGAAGATATAAAAAATCTATAAAAAAAGATATGCAAGAATTATTAATTGCCCTATCAGGTGGAGATGCCAGAATTATGCTTAACGCATTAGAAATGGCGGTTGTTTCTTACAAAGAAACAGAAATTACAAAAGAAATTATAGAAGATGTGTTTCAAACAAAATCTGCAGGAATATATGACAAAAATGCAGATGAACATTACAACATAATTAGTGCATTTATTAAATCCATGAGAGGCAGTAATGTTGATGCATCTTTATATTACTTGACTCGAATGCTTGAAAATGGTGAAGATCCAAAATTTATTGCAAGAAGAATGATTATTTTTGCATCCGAAGACATTGGCTTGGCAGATAGAGGTGCCTTAATTCAGGCGAACGCTGGTTTTGAAGCTGTACAAAAAATTGGAATGCCTGAGGCACAACTTATCTTGGCTCATATTGTTGTTTATTTGGCAAAAGCACAAAAATCCAGAGCTGTACCAAATGCATTATCAAAAGCAAAAGATGCAGTATATGAATTCCCAAATGCTCCTGTTCCCTTGCATTTAAGAAATGCAACCACAAAACTTATGGAAAAAATAGGATACGCAAAAGATTATACTTGGTCAGAAAAATATGTAGGACCAAAAGAAAATTTATCTTTTTTGCCAGAAAAATTAAAAAATAAGAAATTCTGGGAGTAAATTACCTCTTGATTTGGCGGCTCAGTTTTTCTATAGTAGTAAAATACGTTATGGATGATACAGTTCAACAATCACAAGAACCAGTAGTAGAAGCAGAAATTGTTGCAGAGCCTCAATTAGACAGCCAAGTGAGTGCAGAAGATCAATCAACGGTTTTGACAAGTTTAGATGAGCTTATTAAAACCCATATTTCAAGTATCGATAGACTTTCTGAAGAAAAGAAAAAATTGGGAGAAATGTTAGCAGATGGATTTAATAACGATGCTTCATTTAAAGAAGCCTCAGATAAAGCAAAAGAAGCAGCGAAAGTTAAATCTCAAGTAAAACAACAAATTTTGAATAAGCCAGGTGTTATAGAGGTAGCCAATAAGTTAAAGAATGTAAATGCAGAAATAAAAGAAAGACAAATGTCTTTATCTGATTATCTTTTAGAGTATCAACGAATGACCGGAGTTAATCAAATTGAAGGTCAAGACGGCGAAGTAAGAGAAATTGTTCACGTAGCAAAATTAGTAAAAAAAGCTTCTAAAGACAAATAATATATAAAATTCTACGCCCCGAATTTTTCTAGTCTTTCTGCGTTTGCTAATGCGAATGGCAATAAATATTTTGCTTTTATTGTTCCTAAACTTCCTGTTAGACAATTTGTTTCCCCGAATTTTTCTGCAAAACTTGGTCTGGCGAATTTTGACATAAGCACTGTGGGCACTGGATGCCAACTGTGCGCTGCCATTGCTGCTGGTGTACTATGATCACCTGTAAAAATAAATACATCTGGATTTAGAGCTAAAATTTGAGGAATTGCAGCATCAATTGTTTCTATATGTTTTACTTTTTCTGCAAAATTGCCATCTTCTCCCCTGCTATCTGTATATTTATAATGAACAAAGAAAAAGTCATAATTATTCCACTCATTTTGTAATTGAGCAATTTGTGCTTGTAAATCTTGGGGTTTTGGTAAAACATTCATACCAACCAATCGTGCTAATCCACGATACATTGGATAAACTGCTACAGCAGCAGGTTTTACACCAAAAAGTTCTTCCATTGTTGGAATCTTTGGTTTTTTACCAAAGCCTCTAAAGGTCATCATGTTTGCCGGATGGTCGTTTTTTAAAATTTCTTTAGCCTGTTTTACAAATTCATTGACTATATCTGCTGTTGGTTGTGATTCTGCATTAAGTGATTTGGCTTCTAGGGCAGGAACACCTGTGACTTGTGGATCAGTTGTTGTAACATCTGCTCCTAAGTTTTGTCCTCGTATAACTAAAACAAATCTATAGTCTTGGACAGGCTCTAAAATTATTTCTACATTAGCAATTTTAATTGCTCGAAGTTTTTCAACTAATTCTGCACACTTTTCTGTTGGAATTCTACCGGCACGTCTATCTGTAATATTTCCTTGTTCATCAACACTACAGAAATTAGCTCTGGCTGCAATATCGTTGGGTTGTAAATCAAAGTCTATTCCTAATGATTCTAAGACTCCACGGCCAATCTCTATTTCTAATGGATCATAGCCAAATAATCCTAAATGTCCTGGTCCACTTCCTGGAGTAATCCCTGGTAAAACAGGTATGGTTAATCCACAACTGTAATCATGTGCTAATTTGTCTAAATTTGGGGTGCTAGCTGTTTCTAATTCTGTTTTTCCACCTGGTGTTTGGGGAATTCCGCCTAATCCGTCTGCCACCATAAGAACAATTTTTGTTTTATTTTGTTTTTTTAGGCTTGAATAAAGTTGTTGGTGATTCATAAGGCTTTTTCCCCTGCAAATTTTGCAGCTGAACCTAAAATTTCTTCAATTCTAAGCAATTCATTATATTTTGCAACTCTGTCGGTTCTGCTTAAAGAACCTGTCTTAATTTGTCCTGTTGCGAGTCCAACTGCAAAATGAGCAATGGTTGTATCTTCTGTCTCCCCACTTCTGTGAGAAATAACAGATTTCCACCCAGCTTTTGTAGCCATGGAAACAGCTTCTATTGTTTCTGAAACTGTCCCAATTTGATTAAGTTTAATAAGAATTGCATTGGCAGTATGATTTTGAATACCTCTTTTTAAGAATTGTGTATTGGTTACAAAAATATCATCACCGACAATTTGTACAGTACTTCCTATTTGTTTGGTTAGTTTTGCAAAGCCTTCCCATGCATTTTCTTCAAGGCCGTCTTCAATTGATGCAATCGGATATTTCTTAATCAATTGTTCGTACCAAGAGATTAATTCATCTTCTGAAAGTTTTTTATTTTCTGTTTTTAAATTATATATTCCGTTTTCAAAGAAACTTGATGCTGCTGCATCTAATGCTAAAACAATATCTTTTCCTGCTTTGTATCCTGCTTTTTCTATTGCTTCTAAAATTAATTCCAAGGCTTCTTTATTTCCTTCTTTTACATGAGGAGCATATCCTCCTTCATCTCCGACTGTTGTTGCATAGCCCTTTTTTGCTAATACTTTTCCAAGTGCATGAAATACTTCTGCGCCCATTTGTAATGCATGGCAAAAGTTTTTTCCGCCAATTGGCATGATCATAAATTCTTGAATGTCTGTAGATCCAGCAGCATGCTTGCCTCCATTAATAATATTCATTTGGGGAACAGGTAAAATGTATTTCCCATTTGTTCCTGCTAGATTTCCAAAATAATCGAAAAGTGGTGTGCTATTATTTTGTGCAGAAGCTTTAGCACATGCAATTGAGACAGCCAATATAGCATTTGCTCCAAGCTTTGCTTTGTTAGGAGTTCCGTCTAAATCAATAAGCGTTTTATCAATTTCTTGTTGTTTTTCAGCATCATGACCTTTTAATGCTTTTGCGATAGTTGTATTTACATTGTTAACTGCTTTTTCAACACTTTTTCCATTATATGATGTGCCGTTATCTCGTAATTCAACTGCTTCGTTAATTCCTGTGGATGCGCCTGATGGAACTGCAGCTCGACCAAGAATACCATTTTCTAAAATAACATCTGCTTCAACAGTGGGGTTGCCTCTGGAGTCTAATATTTGTCGTGCTTTTATATCTGAAATCTTCATAGATAAGATTAAGAGCAAATGTTCCCAAACTATATTAGCACCTTTTTTTATTATTTGTCCAATATGAATTTTATTTTATTGCTCAGGGATAAACATACAGGATAATTCCCGTTTTCTTGGACCATCTAATTCTACTAAAACTACGCGTTGCCATACACCTAAATCTAATTGTCCGTTAACAATGGGAACCGTTAAAGATGTTCCGATTATTGATGACAAAATATGATCTGGTGCATGAGATGGGTCATGAGGATGTCTAAACCTCATCTCTGGTATTATTTTTCGTAAGAACTCTAAGAAATCTATGTCTGTTCCCGGATCTAAGTCTGCAGTTGTTATACAACAAGTTGTATGTTTCACAAAAATTAAACAAGCGCCGTTTTTAATTGTATTTTGTTGCAAAATTTCTTCAATAGTATCGGTAATATCATTTATTTCATCTTTGTGAGATGTTTCAATAAAAAATGTTTTCATTTATTTTTAAATGTTTCAAGTAGAATCTTTTTAAGATTTTCTGTATCTTCTGGGTGATAGATTGAAACAGGAATTATTTGTTTTTTCAAATTTTGTAATTGCTGTATTTTTTGCTGCAATTCTTCTTTTGAAATTAAATCAATTTTTGTTAAAAGAATTATTTCTGGTTTGTTTCTAATATCTTCTGCATAGGTTTCAAGTTCTGTTCGTACAACATTGTATATGTTTAATAAATCTTTTTGCGAGCTATCTATACAATGAAGTAAAAACTTTGTTTTCTCAATATGTTTTAAGAATTTTATACCAAGTCCTTTTCCTTTAGACGCACCCTCAATAAGTCCAGGAATATCTGCTAAAACAATGTTGTCCATTACTCCTAAGTTAGGTTCAAGAGTTGTAAATGGATAATCACCTATTTTGGGGTTTGCTCGAGTAAGTGTTTTTAACAAACTACTTTTTCCTGCATTTGGCAATCCAACAAGACCAATATCTGCGATAAGAAGAAGTTCTAAATGTAATTTTCTTTCCTGTCCTGGAATACCGTCTTCTGCAAAGGTTGGAGTTTGATTGGTTGAAGATTTAAATTCAGTATTACCGCGTCCGCCCTTTCCTCCATTAGCAATTAAGAATCGTTTACTTTTTTCATGGACCTCCCACACTTGATTAGTTTCAATATCAGTTATTCTGGTACCAATTGGGATTTTAATAATCGCATCTTTGCCATTTCTGCCATGCTTTTTTTGCTTTGAGCCTTTTACTCCATCTTCTGCTGTAACTTCTTTTTTAAATTGGAAATCTCTTAGTCCCAAAAGATCAGTAACAGGCTCAATATAAATATCTCCTCCGTTGCCTCCGTTTCCGCCATCTGGTCCTCCTTTGGCAGTTTGGGCATTTCTTTTAAAGGTTGCAGCACCATTTCCGCCGTTTCCAGCTTTAATCGTAATTGTGACGTCATCTATTAACATAGCCTAATTGTACCATAGAAAGGGATATTATTTTTTTGCTAAGATAAAAAAATGCATAAGTTTTGGCTGCGGTATTTAACTGCCATTTGTCTATTTTTGGTATGCATTAGTCTTATTTTATGGCTTGTATATCCTCTTTTTGACAAAACAAGAAGACTTTCCGCATCTCCTTTACCTTCATTTTTGACACTTACAGCAAATGCTCAGGTTACAACATTAGATATTTGGTTGCCAATTAAAAATTTGTTTGCGAATAATGCAAGTTTTGCCGATTCTTTATCTGCCAAGAGTGCAGTAAGTTATGATCTAACTTCTAATCAAACGTTATTTAGCAAAAATGCGAATACAAGACTGCCAATGGCATCTTTAACAAAAATAATGACTGCAATTATTGCATTAGAAAATAGAAAGAATCCTGATGAGTACGTTGTTTCTTCGTCAGATTTAGTAGGTGAAGACAGTATGGGTTTAACTCCAGGTGAATCTTTATCTTTGGAAGATTTATTGTATGGGTTAATCCTTCACTCGGGGAATGATGCAGCTGAAGTTTTGGCAGATAATTATCCTGCCGGCAGAAGTGCATTTATAGATGCCATGAATGCTAAAGCTCAGGCTTTAGGATTAACCAATACTCATTTTACTAATCCAACCGGATTGGAGGGAGACGGAAAACAATATACAACTGCATATGATTTACTTGTTTTAACAAAATATGCTATAGACAATTTTCCGCTCTTTAAGCAAGTTGTAGCAACTTTTGAATATGATATCCCCTCTTCTGATACACACAAAGAATATTATTTAGAAAACGAAACAAATCTTTTAACTTCATATCCAGGAGTTAAGGGAGTAAAAACAGGGTACACACCTGAAGCAGGTTTATGTTTAGTAACTTACTTAGAATTTGGTAATCAAAAAATAATTGGGGTTGTTTTAGGAAGTGGAGATAGACGTGATGATATGAAAGATTTGCTTGATTATTCTTTAAAAAAAGAAGGAATTAAACCTCCTAAACATGGATAAATTATATTCTAGAAAATTTTCTAAATAAAAATCCGAGTGGTAAAAATCCAAATAAAGCCCACACATAATTTGGAGTTCCAGTGGAAGGTAAATGGTAAATAACAGGTGCAGCATAGACAAGCGGAGTGCCAATAGTAATATTGTTATTATTTGTATTGTTATTATTATTTGTGTTTGTTGGATTGTTATTAATTTCTGGATTAAAATTTATACTTTGTGATTGTCCTTGCATTTGTTCTTGGCAAACAACAGTTGCTATTCCGTTAAAAATAACTTTTACTTTTGTACAATTAGAAGCGAAAGCGACAGAATGCATTGAGGCAAAAAGAAAAAAAGCAAAAAATAGAGAAAATAAATAAATTATTCTGTTCATGCTGCACTCAACTATACTGCGAGCATTTTAAGATGTCAATGCATAATTTTTTATCTATTCTTGCTAAGAACGAGAGAATTCATATAGAATAAATGCATATGAATCGCACGCTTTGCTTTCTTGTTCCTGCTTATAAACGTGTAGAGTTAACTATTTTATGTCTAGAATCTATTTACAAATATGAACCTGGATCAATTGTTATCTTTTTTGATGATGGCTCTGGGGATAATAGTTATGAAATAGTTGTTAAAAAATTTTCTCATCAAAGAAGGTTTTATGCATACAGAGTTAAAAAAAATATTGGAACAGCAGGAGGATTAAATTTTCTTTTGGAAAAATATCTATCTCTTGAAAACGCTGGAGAAATATTTATTGTAATGGACAATGATGCGCAGTTAAAAGGAAAAATTTCTGAAGCTCTTTTTAAATATTTTGAAAATCCAAAAATAGGTGTTGTAGGAAAAACAGGCTTTTTTATTGTTCCTGAAAAAAAAGGATTTACATTATTATCGCTTCATAACCCATTTGATATGCCCACCGAGGTAGATACGATTGCTACCTATTTTTCTGCTTTTAGAAAAGAAACATTACAATATGGATTAGCAGATAAAAAATTTGAAAGTTATATCTACGGAGGTGGGGATTTTGATTTGTGTTTGAACATTAAATTGCATGGGTACACTGTTATCTATGATCCCCGTTTCCCGGTGAAACACTTAAAAAGAGGATCATCATCATTATTTGGAAATGATGTTATAAATAAGCAAATTGATGAAACAAATATAGAATTGGATAAAAAATGGAGAAAATTTTACCCTCAAATATTAGAAATTGAAAAAAATAGAGAAAGGGTAAAACAATACTTACAAAAGAGACTAGTAAAAAATTACAATATTTTACATGTGCTCCAAGTTTTAAAGCACAAGTATTTTTAGCTTGAATTAGGAAGTATTGTGTTGAATCAGAAGCTATTTTAAGGTACAATATACTCTACGCCGCGGTGGTGAAATGGTAGACACGAAGGCCTTAAGAGCCTTTGGCAGTAATGTCATGGGAGTTCGAGTCTCCCCCGCGGCACATTGCCGGGGAGTAGCTCAGTTGGCTAGAGCGCGCGGTTTGGGACCGTGAGGTCGGAGGTTCAAGTCCTCTCTCCCCGACTAAATTAATCAATAACTTCTCTTAATTTTACCCCAGCAGAAACAATTAAATTCTCAACTTCTACTTCTTGTAATCCTAATCTTTGGGTAATTTGCAAAACATTTAATCCCTCTAATATTAGGATTATCACTGTTTGTTCTGTAACAGAACAAACAGACATATTTTCTTCAACTATAGAAAGTAATAAACCATGTGAAGGTTGATCAGTTGGTGAAGCTACTGACTCTGCAAGCGTTTCAGAACTCGGGTCATTGGGAAATGCAGGAAGAGAGAGAGTAAGTCCAAGAGCTGCGTTATTGTGACGAGTTTGTCCTAACGCCTCATCTAATAAGGGAATAAGATTCTCTTCAAATTGGATTCTACTTTCAAAAGCATCAATTGCCTGTGAAAGGACCAGAGATGCTGTTTGCATTAATTCTTCAAAAGAAGCAGCAGCATTATTTCTAGCTTTCCAAGATTGAACATATTTTTTTACAAAATGTAACTTTGTAAAAAATAACACCTCAAATAAATCAGGCCTACAATCTTCATCTAATGCAATCATTCTTCTTTGCATGTCTTCGCTAGTTGAATAGTCTGGTAACGCTTTTAATTGTTTCCAAAATGCAACGTAAAGTTCATTATGTTGTGCTGGATTAAGCTGCGCTAATTCAAGATAATGATATAACAAAGCATCTTGTTCTTGTGTTAAAGAAGGGTAATTATGTTCAATCTTATTGTATTCTTGGACAGCAGATACAACTGTGATATTTCTTAGTTTTTCCCGCGTCTCTTTTACTGCTATTTTTTTTCGTCTTTCGTGATCTCTTTTCAATATTCTTCTGGCTTGTTCTTGTTGTTTTTCGTATCTTTTTCTTAATCTTTCTTCAGCTAAAAATTTATTTAATTCTATCCTTCTTTGTTTTTCAGAAAGGACTCTCCATCTAAATGTGTCATTTACTTCTATATGATCAACATATGCTTCTTGTTCAAGTACTGTTAAATATTTTGTCATTCCACCTTCAGAAATTCCACATACTACAGCTAATTGTCTTGCTGTTGCCCTTGGATTATGAGAAAGAGCGTTTAAAATTTGCTGTTTTCTTTCTTCCCAGGAAATTTCCTTCTCTTTCATATTAGATAAAACAAGAGCAACAACTATGGGAGATTCTAATGGGTTTTCCAATGGAAATTGATGTGCAGATATTGCAGTAAATAAAGCTCGTAAAGCATACTGTTGCATATCTGAAAGAAAAAGTTGAGCTTCTTTTTCCCCGTCTCTGGTAAAGTATTTGCCTACTCCCCTTTTAAGTAAGGCCTCAACGGTTCTTTCACTAAGATCAGGTATATATTTTTTAACTTGAGCTATTATTTCTGATACGGTGAATTGTTGATTTGGATGCCTTTTAAGAAATGCAAAAACATGATTTGTGAGAATGCTATTAGTAGGCAGAGGTTCTGAATTTGCTAATACTCCATAAAGTATATTATCTTGATGAGCCTCATATCCTCTATAAGAAATAATTCCTTTATCTACCAAAATTTGACATCTTTCCCTAACAAACTTTGGGTTAAGAGATGGTTCAATCATTTCTATAATTTGAGCAATAGTAATAGGACTATTTGAAGCTGAAGCAATTTGTAAAATTACCCAGTCAACCATATTTGCATTTGTTGCTCCCTCTGTTGTTCTTTGTCCAAAAATATCAACTAATGAAGCTGCAAAATGATTATTTGGATTCCCAATTGCTGTTATTACATTCTGAGTTAGCCTTTGGACAAACTCAGTCTGACTTTGGTTCATTAATAAAAGATCTGGAAGTACAAGTGCGCCCTTTCTGACACCTGCTTGGTGAGTTACTGTGACTAATCCCAGGCTTTCCCATTGGTTTTGGTAAGATCCTTTAAGTCTTTTTGCTGTATTAGCTACTTGCTCGTCCGTTACCCCATTTGCTAAAAGAGCTTCTCTTAAATTCCCCTTTTGGTGAATGATAAGCGCTTGTGAGAGGGGCATAAATCCCATCGCAAATACTAACCTTGATACATCAGGCATACTTAATGGTTGTTGTGCTTTAGCTAAAACAGCCATGGAAAGTAAGCTTTCTTCTGAACCTAAAATTGACCTATACAATTTATATTGTAAATAAAGTTCTGAATTCGTTTTGAGTTCAATTTTAGGTCCTCTTTGAATGGTTTCTGCTGCAATAACCATGACCTGTAGTATATCATTTTACATCAAGG
>DASVYQ010000122.1:0-13487 GCA_036392095.1 Patescibacteria group bacterium | reverse complement strand
AGCCAAACTTTTGCTGCAAAGTAAAACTATTGCATGTGAAGATACCAGACGTACAGGGCTTTTTTTACAGGAGCTAAGAAAAGAATATTTAGAGCGCCCAGAAGAGGCACAAAAACCTCACTTAATTTCTTTTTATGAACAAAACGAAGAACAAAAAATTCCGCAAATTATAGAACTATTAAAAAGCGGACAAGATGTTGCTTTAGTAAGTGATGCGGGCACTCCTTCTATTTCTGATCCTGGATTTACTGTTGTAAGAGAAGCAATCAAACAGGGAATAAAGGTAGAAGGACTTCCAGGTGCTTCTTCCGTCACTTTAGCACTCACAGTCTCTGGACTGCCAACAGATAAATTTATGTTTGTTGGTTATTTACCTGCAAAGATAGGAAATGCAAAAAAAATGTTAGAAAATATTAAAAAATCTCAAGAGACAATTGCTTCAACAGTTATCTTTTTTGAAGCTCCGCATAAATTAGTTAAGACACTGCGTTTAGTTGAAGAAGTTCTTGGAAACATACAAATTGTTGCCTGCCGAGAATTAACAAAAATTCATGAAGAAGTAATTAGATGTTCAATTTCAGAACTTATTCAAAAATATACAATACAAGAACCTAAAGGTGAGTTTGTGTTATTATTTCACTTTTGAAGCAAGGTAAGCTGAGAATTTATTTGAGAAAGTCTATTATATTTAGCTACGTGTTCTCCTCTAGAAGGACCTCCAAGTCGTACATAATCTGCTCCAACTGCAACTGCAAAATCTGCAATAAAATCTTCATTTGTTTCCGAACTTCTGTCTGATACGACAATTCTTAATCCTGCAGCTTTAGCAACTTCAACAACTGCTAAACTTTCAATAACAGTTCCAATTTGGTTTGGCTTTATAGTAATAGCAGAAACAGCCCGTTTATCTATTGCCATTTGCAGTCTATATGGATTAGTGGCTGTTAAATCACTTCCTACAATTAATGCATCTTGTGCCAGCGTTGCTGTAAGATTTGTCCAACCGTCCCAATCATCTTCTGCCAATGGGTCTTCTAAATATAAAATGTGATAATTTTTAATTAATTCTTGATAAAATTGTGTCATGCTTTTTGCTGACTGTCCTGTGTCTTTATCTTTTACTCTATACTGCTGACCTTTATAAAAAAATGTTGCATTTGCATTAATTCCTAAAAATACATCAAAGCCTAACCTCATGGTTGTTGCTTCAAGAGCTTTTGCAATAACATTTAAAACTTCTATGTTATTGGTAAGTGCTGGTCCATATCCTCCGGCAATTGTTGTAAGGGTATACAGATTACTCATTTTTAAAGTATCACCAACTGCATTAAATGCTCGTACTCCCATTTCTAATGACTGATCATAGGTAGAAGAAGAAGCAGGCATAAGCAAAAAATCTTGAAAATCAACAGACTCTGCCCCATATGAGCCGCCATTAATAAGGGTAAAAATAGGAGCCGGAATTTTGGCAGAAATATTACTGTTAGATAAAAATTCGCGTAAATATAAATAGGGAGGCAACACAGATGATGCAGCCGCAGCTTTTGCAACAGCCATAGAAACAGCAAGCATGGTGTTCGCACCGATTCTGCCTTTATTCTGGGTGCCGTCTAAATCGATCATGGTTCTATCTATTAACTGTTGTTTTGTTGCTTCAAGACCAACTAATTTTGGAGTAACAATCTCATCTATAGTTTGGATTGCTTTAAGCATTCCCATACCTTTAAATCTTGCGTCATCATGATCGTACAAGTTAAATGCTTCATAACTTCCAACAGAAGTGCCGTTACTTGATGTGGCCACGCCAATAGAGTTGTCATTTAAAACAACAGTAACTTCAACAGAGGGATCTCCTTTCCCATTTAACACTTCGCGTGCTGCAATATGTTTTATTTTAGCCATGAGGATTTTACTCTTTAATGAGCTTCTTCTCTATTTCTGACACAACCTTGCGTGTTGTGTCAATAACATCGGGGGTAACTGATACGCTAGTAATACCCCAGCGGACAAGTTTTTCTAGAAGCGTTGGATATTCTGAAGCTGCTTGTCCACATAAAGACGCTGTTACCTTATATTTATGACATGTTTTAATAACTCTTTCAAGGGCCCACAGCACAGCAGGATCTTGTTCATTAAATTCATGAGCAACAGTATCGTTATCGCGGTCAGTGCCAAGAATTAACATAGTTAAGTCATTTGAGCCAATAGAGACTCCATCTAACCCTGCCTCTAAAAACTTATCAAGCAAAATCACGTTTGATGGAATTTCAACCATCATCCATAATTTAAATGTGCTGGATCTTGTTAACCCTGCTGCTTCTATGAGTTTTTTAACCTCAATTAAATCCTCTACTGTTCTGACAAATGGAAGCATAAGCCATAGATTGGTATATCCTTTTGCTCTTACCATTTTTATTGCTTCAAGCTCCAAATTAAATACTTCTGGATCATGAATATATCTAAATGCGCCTCTAAATCCTAGCATTGGATTCGCTTCTTTTGGTTCAAATTCTTTGCCTCCAACTAAATGACTATATTCATTTGTTTTAAAATCAGAAGCTCTATAGACAACCGGTCTTGGAGAAAATGGTTTACAGAATGCTTCTAAACCATCTGCTAATTTTTTAATAAACTCTTTCTGCTTTCCGTCTTTAATAAATTTCTTTGGATGTGTTCCAATGCCTGCCATCATAAATTCTGCTCGAAGTAGTCCAACTCCATCAGCTTGTTTTTTAGCAACAATTTCTGCAAATTCTGGTTCTGCGAGATTTGTATAAATCTTTGTTGCTGTAGTAATTTTTTCTTTAACTTCTAAAGTAGTATTTACAGATTTTGCAAGACCTCCTTTGTACACCTCTCCTTTAGCTCCGTTAACTGTAATAATCATGCCGTCTTTTAATAATTTTGTTGCACCTTTTGCTCCAACTACAGCAGGAATACCAATTTCTCTTGAAACAATAGCAGCATGAGAAGTTCTACCTCCGGAATCGGTAACTATTGCAACTGCTTTTTTCATTGCAGGAACAAAATCTGGATTTGTTTGTGGTGCTACTAAAACGTCTCCAGGCATTACTTTTGCAATTTCTTTAGCACTGGTTAAAATTTTAACAGGCCCTGAAGCAATTCCCGGACTTGCAGGATTTCCGCTAACTAACAAATGCATATTTTCGGTTGTGTGAGAAGAAGACATATCTGATGAAATATTTTTACTGTTAACCGTTGTAATTGGTCTTGTTTGAACAAGATACACTTTGTCTTTTTCTATTGCCCATTCCAAGTCTTGAGGAAAATAATAATGTTTTTCTACTTTAAGACCAAGCTTTGCTAATTCTACAATTTGTGCGTCGGTAATTTTTTGTTCTTTTACTTTTTTGCCCGTTATTGCCACTTCCTTTGTTAGCGTTCCTTTTTTAATTAATTCTTTTGTTTGAGGAGTTGTTTGTTTTTGTAAAATAGCATAAGATTTTTTATCCACTTCGTAGTGATCTGGTGTTACAGCACCCTGAACAATAAGTTCTCCCAATCCAAAAATTGCTTCTATAATAACTTTTGTTTTGTCATTGGTTATTGGATCTAATGTAAACATAACTCCAGACATTTCGGAATTGACCATTTTTTGAACAGGTATTGCAATGCCAATTTTAAAATGATCAAAATTTTGTTCGTGTCTGTAAAAAATTGCTCGAGCATTAAAAAGGGAGGCCCAAGCCTCCTTTATTTTAAGAAGTACGTTTGCTTCTCCTTTGACATTAAGGTATGTCTCTTGTTGTCCTGCAAAAGAAGCTGTGGGTAAATCTTCTGCAGTTGCAGAGCTTCTCACAGCAACAAGCGCATCTTCTAAAACCCCTCCCAATGTTTTGTACGCTGCAAAGATTTTTTCTGTAAGTTCTTTTGACATGGTTCCGCTCATAATAATTTTTTTAATTTGATTGGAAGCTTTATTTAAAGATACGGAATTTGAATAAGAAACCGTTAACAAAACCTTATTTATTTTTTCTTGAAGTTTATTTTCTTTAATAAATGCGTAATATGCATCTGAGGTAACAATAAATCCTGGAGGGACGGGGAATCCTGCCCTAGTCATTTCTCCTAAATTTGCTCCTTTTCCTCCTACTAATTCAACGTCTTCTTTCCCAACGTCTTTAAACCAGAGAACTAATTGTTGGGTCATATTCATATACTACGGTAACATACGAAAAATAAACAATCAAGTGAGTTTTCCTGACAAAATACCAACAAAAAAATAATTTCTGACATACATTCATATAAACAAAAAAATAGAAATTTGAATAAAAAGGGATTTTATCGGTTACCTTATTTTGAGAGTTGTTCTTTGAAGTAATCTACCCATGGAATAAGACTTGGATCTTCGCCGTATAGAAGGCCTAGATAGACAGTAACATATCCGCCAAAAGAAAGAACATTAAGCATTTGAGATAACTTATCAGAACCTAGTGGAGTATAGGTTGCAACAGGAATATTATTTTTGGTTACAATCTCCTCTGTTAGTTGTGTTCTTTTTGCAATTCTCTCTTCATAAAAATTTGAATTTAAAATAAGAGCGATTAATTTTTTATCTGATGGGTATTTTAATCCTTCCATTAAATGGTGATTAAGTTCTGGAATTTCTGAAAAGGCAGAAAAGCTTTTTGATGTTTCATTAAATTGATTTCGCATAATATGAGCATTTCCAACCAGGAAATCTGCTCCAAAAATCATAGGCAGATTTCCCATAATTTTTTTAGCTGTTTCTTGAGCTTGAAATTTAATTGTCTCATGGTTTGCCTTTAATTCTTCAATGGCTGCTGTTGCCTGTTGATCAGAGACACTTAAAATACCAAGTTGATTAAAGAGTGCAATAGTTCCTAAAATAATATATCCTGTTCCAAGTCTTGGTTGATTTGAAGGGTTAAATTGTGAACTAAAAATAAGAGCAGGGAAATTATTTGTCTTTAAAAATTCTCCTAATTTTCCGCCACTGGTTACTCCGGTTATTTTTGCCCCAAGTTTTAATGCTTCTTGCGCGTTGGAAAGTGATTCTTCTGTGCTTCCGGAGTAGCTTGTTAAAACAATAAGAGAATTTTCTGTTGCAAACCCTGGTAAATGATAATCACTGTTTATATAAATTGGAAGAGGAAGCTCTTGCTTAAATAATTCTTTTACAATATGTCCACCATATGCACTTCCTCCCATGCCGCAAATAATAATGTTGTCTAATTGCTTATAGTTTTCTGGGAAAGTAACTTGCTTTGTGTCTTGCCAAATCTGAGTGCATTGATCTGCAAGCATGCCTGTAGATCCGAATACATTTTTAGGATCTAATTTTTGAATGTCTTCAAGATTGTTTAGGTCAATCATAGATATATTTTAGAATAGCATGAAAACTTTGATTTAACAATAGGAGTTTGATACTGTGATTGTGTGGGTAGTTTTTCTATAAATAAAGTCTATATAATTATCCTTCTTATTGCTGCTGTTTTTATACCAAGCATTATCTGGATTACTAGTTTATATTCGCCCAAAAGTACCATGATAAATGGAGTATTTAGTATTTCTAATGCTGTAACTCCAAATGACAGAATTTCTTTATTGGTAAAAGATACATCTAATCCTACAGCACAATTTTTAACTGTTGCGGTAAATTTAGAGGCAAAAGATTTTTCCAGCTGGCAGTTTAATGGAGGGAAAACAGGAGTAACCTACCAGATAAAAGCCCAACTTCATGCAAACGGAACAACAATGGACTCAAATATACTTACAGTAACTGCGCCAGCTGCTAATCAAGTCCTTAAATTCAGCTTTACTTCATCACTTACTCCAACACCTACAATTCTTGCTCCAACGCAAAATCCAACTCCAACTGCAATACCAGCGCCAACAAAAGTGCCAACGCCAACTGCTGCGTTGTTACCAACTCCTGTTGTTACTCCCACCACTGCTCCGGCAACACAAAGTGCAACTGCAAGTATTTCGGGCACGCTTACATTTACTGGTCAGCCACCGGTCAGTTCTCGTGTTGTTATTTTTCAAAGAGTAACCGGAACAACTAATTTTCAAGTAGCCATTGATAATTTTGTTCCAAATCCATTATCTGTTTGGGTTTGGCAGGGAAATCCTTCTACCAGTTATGACTTTATTGCAATTCTTAAACAAAAACAAAGTAATGGGGTAGATACTGATTTGGCAACTTCCAGTACAATTTCTCTTTCTGCGCCGTCAACCACAGGAGCATTAAGCTTAAGTTATACTCCAACACTAGGTGCGCCAGCTCCAAATATTTATGTAACCTGCGGGAGTCTTGATGGACCATCTCAAAATTGGGGGACAACTGTTAATTTTCAGACCATTACCGGTGCTGCTTCTTATTGGTTTGAAATTGGTACAACAAGTGGGGGGACAGATTTAGTTAATTCCACTATGAATGCAACCAGCGGCACAAACCAAACTTTGCAAGAACCGTTTAAAAATGGCACAACATATTATGCCAGGTATGCTTATGCTGGAATTCCAAATTTACTAGGCGGAGCCTCTCAATTTTCACCATTTTCCGGAGTTGTACAGTTAAAGTGTCAGTAAAATTATTTTTTGGCGGCTTGAATAAGGGCAATTAATGCGTCTCTTTTTTGTTCCATTTCTTCTTTATTGTAACTTTCTACATTTAAGCGGAGCAAAGGTTCTGTATTAGAAGTTCTAACACTAAATCTCCAGGTAGGATAAGAAATTGCTATACCATCCATAGTATTTAACTCACCATCTTGATATGTTGTTTTTAGTTGTTCCATAATTTCTGGTGCATTAGCAACGGTAAAATTAAATTCACCTGATTCATAACTTCTTCGTAACTCTTCAACAACTTGAGAAAGTGTTTTTCCTTCTTCAGTTAATACTTTTAAAACGCTAATAATTGTTGCAAGTTGTGATTCTGCATTGCCATTTGATTTGTAATAGTAATGAGCAGAAGATTCTCCTGCAAAAATTGCACCTGTTTGATTCATTTTTTCTGTAATAAATGCATGTCCGACTTTTGTTACTTCCCATTTTCCATTATTTTCTTCAACAATTTTGATTGGAGTTAAAATGTATCGAATATCAAACAATATTGTTGATCCTGGTTGTTTTTTTAATAATTCCCTGGCTACAAGAGCTGTGATAATAGTTGGTGGAACAATATTCCCTTTTTCATCAACAAGAAATAATCTGTCTCCATCGCCATCGGGTGCCAACCCTAAATCTGCTTTTTCTTCTACTACTTTTTTTTGCAAATCAACTAAATTTTTTGGATCAAGTGGATCAGGTTGATGGACAGGAAAACTTCCATCTAAATTAAAGTTCATTTTAATTAAATTTGCTTCTACTGTTTGAAACAAAGCTTCTATATATTGAGCTCCCATTGCATTTGCAGGATCTGCAGCAATAGTAAACTTTTTCATTTGTGGATTTCCTAATAATTCTAACGCTGTTTTTACATCATCTTGTAAAACAGATGTCAGTTGGGTAACTGTTCCTTTTTGAGCAGAAATTGCTGGAGGATTTGTACTATATGCTATGGCCATTTGCTTTACATCTTCCATGCCAGTTGATTTACCAATCTTAATAAGTCCTGTAGGGCTATTTTTAACAAATTTTATTCCGTTATATTCTTTTGGATTGTGAGAAGCTGTAATTTGTATTCCTGCATCATATCCATAATGAAAAACTGAAAAATAAAAAGAAGGAGTTGATACAAGGCCAACATCTATAACATTGGCTCCCATGCTGGTAAGCGTTTCTCGTGCTTTGTCAAAAAGAACCGGAGATGACATACGCATGTCTCTTCCTAATACAATTGTCAGGTTAGGCTTGGTAATTGTTTTAGTAAAAAAAGTATAGATTGCTTGAATAATTGGAACTATCGTTTCTTCGCTTAATTCCGCTGGATAAATGCCGCGGATGTCGTAGGCTTTAAAAATCTTTGGGTCAATTTGCATATTGTTATTTTAAAGGCTTACCAAGAGAAAATCAATCATCTGTGCAATAGGGAGGCTATTTTTTCCTGTTTTAAGTCCTTGTTCAAGTGTAAAAAGCTTATAAAACAGATCTAGCAATTTATCTTTTCCAAGGGCTTTTGCTTGTTTTTGTAATTTACCTAGCTGCCATGGTGCCACACGCTTTATCTCATCGATTCCAGATTCTCCCGGTTCTAATACAGATAAAAGCATTCGTACTTGTCTTACTATCATAAAAAAAACAAATTCCGCGTCTTCGATTTGCAGTGTTTTTTGAAAAAGCGAAATTGATTTTTCTGCATTGTTAGGAAGGATTGAATCCAAGAATGCAAATATTTCTTTTGGTAAATCAAATTTTTTAACAGTTGCTCCTTTAAAATAATTTAGCTGTTTTAAAGTAAGCTGTTTTGATTCCCAAATATAAATTTGGTTTTCTTTTTCATGTTCTACAATAAATTTTGCCAAGCTCTCGGTATCTTTTGATGCTTTCTTTTTTGATAACAAATCTTCAATAAATATAATTTGCGTATCTTCAAACAGACCTTGTCCTTCCAATTTCTCAGAAAGAAGTGCTATTGTTGTGTTTTGGCCTTCTATAGTAACAGCAGATGCGTTTTTTTGTTTTTCATCTATAAAAACTTTTCTGCTTTCTGTTGTATTTTCTCCATGAAATAATGTAATCATGCTACTTATTCTATCATGGGAATAAAATTTTTCTATTAGAATTCTGTTGCTAAGGGGATAACTGCTTTGCTTGGAACATCCAACCAATAGGAAGGTCCCTGTGAACCATCAGATTTTTTTGTATTTGCAATGAGTAATGTTTCTGAAGCCCAACCCGTTACCTGATCAATAGTATATGCTGTAATTTTACTGGTTAAAATACTGGTTACATCTAAGAAATTTTGCCCGTTATTAAAAGCATTTCCAGAAGTTTCAAAAACCATATATTCTTGTTCTTCTGATTTAGTCTCTTGTATAAAAAAGTATTTATCATCTGGGGAAAAAGTGTTAAAGGGAATAGAAAACGAAGAGTTTGTATCGACTGTTTGAGTAAAAATAGTTTTTTCTACATTCGTTTGCATATCTACAATTGAAAATTCATATGTTTTTGATGCATCCTTATTTGTGGTTGTTTGCATAATTACTTTTTTATTTCCGTCAGGAGACAATTGAGATACAATATCTACTTTTGGTGTAAGTGGAACAGGTGAAACCACATTTGTACTATTCTCATTAGCGATAATTGGCGTTGTTACTCTAAATTGTTGGTTAAAATTTTGATTATTTTTTAATACAAAATAAAATCCTGCTAATGCTGCAAGTGTTATAAAGAAAACTGTTTCTAATTCTACTTGTTGTCGAATACTAATCATAGATATTAATTTATTGGATTGTCTTGCTGACAAATGTTTGGCGCTGTAAAGTGATTACAAACAGAAACTGCAGTGCCGGGTGTGTTTCCAGATGGCCCGTCAGCCCAATTAAATAATGCTTTTGCATCGATTTGCCTCATATTTACACATCCATGGCTCATTGGATGCCCAAAATTGTCATGCCAATATGCTCCATGCAAACCGAAATCATTATAAAAATACATAACATATGGGACATTTGGTAAGTCGTATGCATCTGCACCCTCGCCGCCAGACATTCTGGTGGCAACAAGCTTTTCCCAAATATGGAAATTACCAACAGGCGTTTTGCCCCATTTACCAGATGCAATATATGTTTGCATAACTTTTGTGCTTCCTTCATAAGCATAAAGAATTTGTGACGAAAGATCTACATAAATATGTTTTTCTCCTTGTGATGTTGTTGCTCCTAAAACATTTTGAGAAGAAATTGCTGCTAAATCAATTTTAGGTGGAGTTACTTTGTGTCCTTGAAACATACCAACCGCATTATTCTCTATTTTTTGCTGTAAATCTGCAGTACATGATTTCGTATTTGCACAAGGTGTAGGTTTAATAAAGATTGTTCCGGCAGCAAACACTACAACACCAGCCACCGCTGCTATTGTGTAAATACGCAAATAGTGAATAATACTGCGCTTTTTGTGCGGAATATTTTTGCGTATATGTTTGCGCTTTTTCATGTAATTTCAGCGTAGTATAAGTATTGTTTGTTTGCAAGAGGGATTAGGTATGCTTATCTGCTACATATGATGCTGCGTAGCTTTCTGGTTTTGTTTTGGCAACAAAACCATGTCCCGTTACCATACCAACCACTTCTTTAATCATTTCTCTTGTGTCTCCATGTTGACCAACATCTACATGAATTTCTAAATCGTAATCTGGGGAAGTACCATTTAATTGTTTTTTTAATAATGGGACAAAATTTCTTGCAAAATCTAAGGATTCGAACGTTTCTGCATAAATTTTTTCTCGTAAGGAATGAATATTTGAGACTTCTTTTCTTCTCCAAAAATATTTTCCTCCAAAACCTTTTCTATATACAACAATTGCGGTTACCAGGTTAATAGAAAATGATTTCCTATTGCTTCCATCTTTTTCGTGAGAATCAGTTCCTATCACAAGACTATATTTTGCCTGCGGTCTTTCTTCAAGAAAGATTTTGATAGTTTTAATTATCTCCTCAATTGAGGCCTTACCACTGCTGCTGTGGAAGTAGTCCTTGTCCATAAAACCTACTGTAATTGTAGCACACTAAGAGGGATAGTGCTAATAATTGAGATGTAAGAAATATTTTCCCAAAACCTTTGTAATATGCAAAACAAATGCAGAATAATTTGCCTTGTTTGACTTGCCAAACCATTTAACTGGCATTGCCGTATTATTTGTTGTTGTTTCTGCAGCTAAAACACTTGGATTTATCGTTGGCTGTCCTTTTTGCTTTGATAAGTTTTTTATTGCAAGAGATATTGGTGTATCTGCGCCATTGGGATTTAAAAGAGAAAATTGCTCAAAAGGTCCGCCTCCTGCTTCTAATATAAAGGGAGTTACTGCAACAACTCTCGGGTCATTCCAAACAGAAGTAAAAGCGGTTGTAAAATAGCCGGCTATTGTTTGATCTGATAACCCGTTTCTTGACCAGCCTGTTTCTGTAATAAAAATAGGTAATTGTCTGTTTGCAAGAGAATCAATAAGACTACTCTCATATTTAAAACTCGTAATACTTTCTGCAGTTTGTGTAGTTGGTGGTTGGTTAAAGCCTGGATTTGGGTAAGAATGACTGCCAATTCCATCAATTTGGCTAAAAATCCCGGGAATAGCTTGATT
The DNA here is from genome assembly GCA_036392095.1 of Patescibacteria group bacterium. Taxonomy (GTDB): domain Bacteria; phylum Patescibacteriota; class Microgenomatia; order Levybacterales; family UBA12049; genus PPGL01. The sequence goes on along the minus strand of DASVYQ010000122.1, from coordinate 2,260 downwards.
CATTTGATTAAAATAAGTATATTCATTTATTGCTCCATTACCGTTAATAGATGCATTGTCCATACCGGCAGATATAATAAAAAAATCAGGACTTGCAGACTTAAATACTGTTACTGCATAACTTAAAAGCTGCGCATATTCTGATGCACTTGCTTGTCCACCCCATTCATTATCTCTGTTAACTTCGTTATATATTTCTATGTATCTGTTTTTAACAGGCCAATTTAAAGAATTAAGAAAATTTGCAAAATCCAAAACATCAGCAGGAGTTGGTTTTCTCCAAACTTTGGTATTAAAATAGTCACCCTCTGTCGCGAGTCTAATAATTGGAATAATATGCAGTTGTTTTGCTTGGTCCATAAATGCTTCCCACTTTTTCATATCTTTATCTCCCGATTGAATAGGAATAATTACATAACCCCAATCTCCACCAGTTGTGTTTATAATTTTTGCAGCTTGTTGTAATTCAGAAGTAAATAAAATATGAACTCCGACTTTATTGTTTGTTGTTGCCGTTGGATTTTCTATGGCAAATACAGGTTGAATAGAAAGCGTTAATAACAATAGAGAGATACAAAAAACAACCAATTTTTTCATGGATGTCTTTATTATAGAAGTACTATCCTTAGAATACAAACCCAATCATGTGAAGAATTTCTTGAATTTCTTTTTTTTGAGTTAGAGATAGAGAAATTGTTGCGGATTTTTCAATTTCTTTTAGCAAAGCTGGAGCATTAAGGTCATCTGAAAGTAATTTTTCTGCCAAATCTTTATAATTTTTTTCTATTGTTTGGTGATTTGTATTATTTTGTAAATTAGCACTAATTTGTTTTATTATAGCTTCCGCATTGGCAAATTCTGTATCGTTGTATTCCCATTTTTCTCTATAATGATGAGACAGAAGAACCCATCTAATTGCATTTGCTGAATATTTTTTTAACAAATCAGAGACAAGAATTAAATTTCCTAATGACTTAGACATTTTTTGTTCATTAATGTAGACAGTTCCTGTATGCAACCAGTATGTAACAAATGGTTTCTTAAGTGTTCCACTTTCTGATTGTGCAACTTCACTTTCATGATGCGGATATATTAAATCAATTCCGCCGCCATGAATATCTATTTGTTCTCCAAGACTGCTAATAGACATTGCACTGCATTCTATATGCCAGCCCGGTCTTCCTTTACCCCATGGACTATCAAAACTGGGAATGTGTGGTGCTTGGTTAGGAGTAGAAGGTCTCCAAAGTGTAATATCTAAGGGATTTCTTTTGTCTGGATTGTCTAGATCTTCCTCAAAGTCCTTAGCTCTAATCAGCATTTCTTCATGTGTAAGTTTTGATAATTTTCCAAAATCCGAAACTTTACCTGTATCTAAAAATACAGCGCCATGTATAACATAGCCAAATTCATTATCAATTATTCTTTGAATTAAAGAAATCATACTGGGAATTTGTTGGGAGGCATACAAATAATTTGTTGGGGCAATCCAATTTAGTGTTTTCATGTCTGATAAAAATTTATTTGTCCAAAATTCTGTTAGATTTTTCCAAGTAGTGTTTTGTTCTTGTGCCCGTTTTAAAATATCGCTATCGCGATCATTAATATCTGTAACATTTTGTGTATAAGTTACATTGTATTTTTGAAATTGCAGAAATCTAACTAATAGATCAAAAGAAATGTAGGTAAATGCATGACCTAAATGGGTAGTGTCATAGGGGGTAATACCGCAAACATACAGCGTTACATTTTTTGCTTGAATTGGCTTAAACTCTTCTTTTTGGCGAGTGAGGGAATTATATAAATGCATATTAATATTATACATCACCTTATTCTTTGCATGAAACCTTTATAAGATAGCTTAAGAGTTTTAAAACTCAAATCACAGACAAAATTTATATTTTATGAAATTGAGGCAAGTTGAGCCTTGGATTTTGCTATAAGATGTGATATTATAGCTTATAATAAAAATTAAAAATATGTTTATACTATTATTCTTCATTATATTCATTAACTTATAGTATATCTATATTTAATTTTTTTTTAATATTTGTGCCTAAATATGAAGAAGTTATCTATTGTTGTTCCAGTTTGGAATGAAGAAAAGAATATTGGTGAATTAATTACCAGGATTCACATTGCACTAAAAAATAAGAAAATTCAGTACGAAATTATTTTTATCGATGACCATTCTTCAGATAAAACAGTTGAAGCTATTAACCTCTACAAGAATAATTATCCGGTTGTTGTTTTCCCTAAA
>DASVYQ010000121.1:0-2623 GCA_036392095.1 Patescibacteria group bacterium | reverse complement strand
CTTTTTATTAAAACACCAGGAATTGATAACAGTAGAAGAATTTTAAATAAGATACTTGCTGTCTTAACAGAAGAGAAGCCAACTCTTGCTCCAACACTGACACTTATGATTAATCCTAAAAAAACAAAATCATTATTAAATACGATTTTTGCACTCTTATGGCTTGGTGCATTTTTGCTTTCGTTTGGTTTAATGAAGCATATATTGGATTTGGTACATATGAATATTGTTTCTCAGGCTGTTTTTATGTTCTTTATAACCATCGTGTCATTTTTGTCATATAGAATTAACTTAACTGCAAATGCATATACAGTAGATAAAGGTCAGGGATTGTTAACACCATTTATAGATATTCTCTTTTTGCCAATTATTAAAGTGGGAATGAAGTTAACCGATGGAATTTCGCAAATAAATATTTTAATTTTTATTTTCGACTTTTTAATAGAAGCTCCATTTAAAGTTGTCTTTGGTTTTTTTGAACAATTATTTGCCTACTTACACACCAAAAGAGAAGACCTTGAATAGTTTCTACAGAGTAACTATGTTTCCTAAAATTCACCTCTTGCAACCAATGTTTTTAGGTGTTATAAAAGAATATACCTATGGCAGACATTGTTATTACAGATCAAAACTTCCAAGACAAAGTCCTTAAAGCAGAAAAACCAGTTTTAGTTGATTTTTGGGCTCCATGGTGTGGCCCATGCAAAATTATTGGCCCGATTGTAGAAGAATTAGCAAAAGAATACGAAGGGAAATTAGTTGTTGGAAAAGTAAACGTAGATGAAAATGCCAATACTGCAGGTGCATATGGCATTATGAGTATCCCAACCCTCGCTTTCTTTAAAAAAGGACAAGTTGTTAAAACAGTTATTGGTGCACAACCAAAAGAATCACTTAAAAAAGTAATAGACGAAGTCCTCGCATAAACTCATGAAAGGTAATTCTCAACAATGACAAATACGTACGATGTCATAATTGTAGGCTCTGGTCCCTCGGGATTAACCGCTGCTATTTATGCAACCCGCGCAGATTTAAAAGTTTTAGTTATTGCAGGTCTTAAATGGGGAGGTCAATTGCAACTAACAACAGAAGTAGAAAATTTTCCTGGGTTTCCAGCTGGTATTCAAGGACCAGAATTAATGATTGCCATGCGAAAACAAGCAGAAAAATTTGGCGCACAATTTATAGATGCCAATATGGATCCAACAGATTTTACCAGTATGTCTGGTGGTCCATTCACCGTAACTGTAGAAGGAAAGCAGTACACCGGTAAAGCACTACTCATTGCAACTGGTGCCGATGCAAAAACATTAGGAGTTAAGGGAGAAAAAGAATTAACAGGGCATGGAATTTCGTATTGTGCAACCTGTGATGGAGCATTTTTTAGAAACAAAAAAATTATCGTTGTTGGCGGAGGAGACAGTGCCATGGAAGAAGCAAACTTTTTAACAAATTTTGCAGATGTTATTCTAATGCACAGACGAGACACGTTTAGAGCCTCACAAATTATGCAGGATAGAGCAAAGAAAAATCCAAAGATTACCATAATGCTTAATTCTAGAATTGCTGAAGTAATTGGAACAAACAAAGTAGAAAAAGTAAAAATAGAAAATACACAAACAAAAGAAATAACAGAAATGCCAATTGATGGAATTTTTGTGGCCATTGGTCACACACCAAACACCAGTATTTTTAAAGGGGTAGAGTTAACAGAAAAAGGGTATGTTAGGGCCCAGAATGGCACCAGAACAAACATTGAAGGAATTTTTGTATCAGGAGACGTAGAAGACGATAGATATCAACAAGCAATTACTGCTGCAGGTTTTGGCTGCATGGCCGCACTGGACATAGAAAAATATCTTGTAGAAAAGAAATAGTTTAGCATAGCTTTCTAACATTCCACACGAAAGTAACTATTGAGTAATTTATCTTGTAAAAAAAAGATTAGGGTTGAGCTTGCCCTTGAGGAGCTTGTCTTAGCCAATCATTTGGTAATTGAGCTACTCCTGCTCTAGAAGCTGCAGTATATTGTGTCCTTGCTAAATCCAGGAATGTAACATACGCAGCTAATTGTTCTGGAGTAATTGCTCTGTCAAGAGCTTGCTGCAATAATATTTGTAAAGCTTCAGGTGATTGATTAGGATCTGTTACAAATTGATTGAGTGCTGTAGCAATGGTATCTCTAGCTTGGGGATTTAAAGCAATAACTCTCGTTCCAAGTTCGGTAAGTGCAGATACAGGATTTTCATGACTATTACCCCAGCTCATCTCACTTATTTCATCGTTTTGAGCTAAGTCTGTGAGTGTTAATAAGGTCTCTTGCGGAATTCTTGCAATTGCATCCCTATTTGTTTGGATAAATCCGGGGATACGTGCAACTTGAGCAGCATCGCGCACATGCATTCTTGTGGTAATTTCATTTACTAATTCTTCATTTGTTGCTTGGGGATGATTTTGTAGATAATCATGTACTATTGAAAGCCATTGTATTCTTGGTGCAACATCACTGTATGATACTGTTGCATAGACATTATCTGTTAATAAAGCAATCTCATGTGCTGTTGGAGGATTACCTGGATTTGTTTCATGTTCTGCTGTTGCAGGGGCAACTGTTGCTGTTGCT
>DASVYQ010000120.1:0-3354 GCA_036392095.1 Patescibacteria group bacterium | reverse complement strand
AGCATCAACTTATTCAGGATGTCCTCTTCAAAGAAATAAATTATTATAAATAAGAAAGCATTTCATTGTTTACTTGAAACAATTGAGAAAGATTGCTATAGTAAGACAAATGGAAATGTATCTTTTCCTAGCAGATGGTTTTAAACCATCTCTTTTTATATGAATCAACTGCAAATTATTGAAAATTCAACTGAAGAAAAAATTAAAAAAAATTTGGAACAAAGTATTTCAAAAAAAAGAAAACAACTTGCTATCCTTACAAAAAAGTTAGATTTGCTCAATTCTGAATTAGAAACAGTAAGGCAAGAATATGAACAAAGGATTGGCAAATTATATGCAAAGGATAATGCATTAGATATTGAAATTATTAAATATAAAAATATAGCTAGACTTATAGAAGAAGGAGTATCACTTAATGAAGCAAGAAAAGAATTAGATGATTTTTGGTTCAATAATATTGAAAAAGATTTTTCATATAATGATCCTACTTTCAATGAGAACATTGATTTATCTCAAAACATACCACAAGATACTACTCCAGTAGAACTTAAGAAACTATGGAAAAAATTAATTTTAGAATTTCACCCTGATTTAGTAACTAATCCAAAAGAAAAAGAAAAAAGAGAAAATATTATGAAAAAAATTAATAAAGCGTATAAAGAAAATAATCTTGATGCTTTACGGCTTTTGGAAAGTAAACTATTTATTGAAGAAGCAGATCCCACAAATATTAATCAACTTGAATATGTTTTAGTAGAAATTGAAAACCTTATTATTGGATTAACCAAACAATATAAATCCTTAAAATTGTCTGAATGGTTTGTATGGCAAAAAAGAATAAAAAAAGCTGAAAAAGAGAAAAAAGATATTTTTATAGAATTAGAGAAATCACTTATAGAAGATATTGTAGGGAAAACAAAAATACTAAAAAATCTTAAACAGCAAATTGGGATATTTGAATAATTAAGAAATTTTTGAGCAATTCAAATTAAAAATCTTTTATTTTCTAATTTTTAAAAAAATTGATTCTTTCAAATAAACTCTGCAACAACCAATTGTTTTTTACTTTATTTCTTTGTACGATAAGAACTATGAACTATATTAAGAAAATTGTTCTTATTTTTGTCATCTGGAGAATCCTTTTATTTTTACCTCTTTTATTTGCACAACATACTATTCCCTGGCAGCAAAATTCTGCTCAATATACACTTTGGGCATATGTTAGACCCTATACCCCTGTAAGTAGTTTTTTACTTTACCCTTGGGCTAATTTTGATGGGGTACATTATTTAACAATTGCAAATTATGGAAGTTATGAACATGGTTCTGATGGAAGATTTTTCCCTCTATATCCTTTTTTAGTACATGCAATAACTTTAGCATTTGGAAAAGTTGCAATTTTTGGTTCTGTAGTATTTTTTACATCATTTCTTGTCTCAAATATTGCATTCTTACTAGCTCTTATTATGGTATACAAGCTAATTGTTTTAAATTTTTCAGAAAAAATTGCATTTCAAACTATTTTTCTTCTGCTATTTTTCCCAACATCCTTTTTCTTCGTAAGTATTTATTCTGAAAGTCTTTTCTTACTTTTAACTGTTTTAATTTTTTATTTTTTGAAAAAAAAGAAATTCTTTTTTGCAACTATTCTTTCTATGGCTCTTTTAGTAACAAGAGTTGTCGGAATTGCAATTATTCCGATTCTTATTTGGGAAATAATTTATTTAGATAGGAAAATATTTAGTAATTTTCAAAAAAATAAATTGAATATTCTAAAAAATATTGGCCTTATTATATTAACCCCGTTGGCTTTATTGGGTTTTATTTGGGTAAACCAACATTATTGGGGAGATCCTTTTTTCTTTATTCATGCACAGGAACATGTTGTAGCAGGAAGAACAGCTGGAGTAATATTCTTTCCACAAACTATGTTTCGATACATAAAAATTTTATTCTCTGTTCCGTATTCTCATTTTGACTGGTGGATATCATTATTAGAATTTACAAGTTTTATTTTTACTGCTGTTTTATTGGTATATGCTTACATTAAAAAAATTCCTTTTTCTTATATTATATTTAGTCTGCTTTGCTTTTTATTACCAACTCAGTCTGGAACATTTAGTGGACTGCCAAGATATACAATGATTTTATTTCCAATTTTTATAGCGTTTGCGTTAGTAAAGAATAAATATATAAAAATTATTTATTGTATTATTGGGGCATTTGCTATGTTTTTGCTATTAGCCTTCTTTTCAAAAGGATATTTTATTGCTTAATTTGCTTGATCTTCTATCAAAACGGTTGTACACTTTTGATGTGATACGAAAAATTATTTACTTATTTTTTGTTATTGCGATACTTTTTGTTGGTACATTATTCCTGTTTCCTAAAGTAACTCTCCAAAAGAATCCTCTTGTTTTAAAAATACCAACTGTTACCCCAAATCCAGCCGCATTAGAACCATTAAGTATTATTTCTATGCGACAAAAATCATATCCTGGAAGCACTATCATTATAGAAGAAACACTAAATCCCGGAACTAACTACAACCGCTATCTTGCTTCGTATATCTCTGATGGCTTAAAAATCTATGGTCTTTTAACAATTCCAACAGACACGACACCAAAAGGAGGGTGGCCCGCAATAATTTTTAATCATGGATACATTCCTCCAGAACAATATAATCCTACAGAGCGTTATATTGCGTACACAGACGCATTCTCAAGAAACGGATATGTTCTTTTTAAGCCAGATTACAGGGGAAATGGAAATTCTCAGGGAAATCCTGAAGGAGCATATTATTCTCCTGCATATGCAATAGATGTATTAAACGCCTTAGCTTCAGTTAAAAAATTACCGTACGTAAATCCTCAAAAAATTGGCATGTGGGGCCATTCTATGGGGGGGAACATAACACTAAGAAATCTTGTTGTTAATACAACGGATATTAAAGCAGCCGTTATTTGGGGAGGTGTAGTCGGATCATATAATGACTTAATGCATAATTGGCAAAGAAAAGTTCCTTATGTGCCTTCGCCCAAAGAATTAACAAATAGAAATTTATATAGACAAAATTTAATAAACAAATATGCAGATCCAGCTCAAAATCCTACAGCATGGGGATATTTAGATCCAACAAATTATTTGGCAGATATAACTGCTCCAATTCAATTAGATGTTGGTGCAAGTGATGAAGAAGTCCCTGTTGCATTTTCTCAAAGCCTTTACGACAAACTAAAAGCGTTACATAAATCAGTTGAGCTTTATATTTATCCCAATGGAGATCATAATATCTCAGAACCAAATTTTACTTCTGCAATACAACATTCATTAGATTTCTTTAATACATATCTT
>DASVYQ010000119.1:0-2476 GCA_036392095.1 Patescibacteria group bacterium | reverse complement strand
TGTTCTGAAATAGTGATTATTTTATCTGCAGACATGACGGCTAAACTAGTAATTTTACTTATTCTTGAATAATCTCTATAACTTTGTGGATATTCTTCGAAAGCTAAATCATACATCAAAAGTAAAGTTTTGTATCGATTTGACGGAATACGCTGAGGTAAACTCTGGCTTAATCCTATAAAAATGTCCGGTCTATCCCTAAACAGTCTTAATGGAAGCCACAATTTTGTCCACCCACGGGAGGGACTAACAACAATATTTTGCATCTGTGGACCCAATTCCCTCATAAGTTTTTTATTAATTGGATAGAAACTGTATAATAAATATTGATTTTTGTTATCAATCTTAGCTAATTCAATCAGTAAGTTTTTTGCTACCTGATAAACTCCAACCTTAAGTCGCTTGTCTTGTATTCCCAAACATCCTGCATCAACTCCAATTTTTAACCTTCTTTGTAACCTCTTCCAACTGTTATATTTTCTAAAACCATAAAGTATTCCTAATAAAGGAGTCGCTATAGACTTTATGCTTACTTCCCTTCCAAATCCAAACATGCATCTTAAAAACCATTCCCATCTGGTTAATAAAATTATAAATACGACCCATTTTGGACGGTATTTTAAAAAAAAGTATGTATCATTACTAATAAAATTATAATACCATGAAAGTCTTCCTTCCGATTTTCTACCACCACCTGTCTCTTCTCTTAAATGAATAACCGTAGCGTTCGGTTCAAAAAAAATTTTATACCCCATATCTTTTGCTCGAAGGGATAGATCAGACTCTTCACGGATACCATTCATAGTTATCTGCTCATCAAATCCTCCAACATTTTCAAATACTTCTTTTTCCCAACCTGCATTACAACCTATTACAGTATCTACTTGTTGTTTAAAGTCTGAGGTATAATCATCGCTAAATTTCCCAAAGTATGAAATTTTCCCTACATTTTTACTTTTTGGATTTATAGGGTGACCAGGAGTTAAAACTCTCCCTGCAACAATATGATTCCTATCTTTAATAAATGCTTTTTCATATCCGTCAAATACCCCTTTTTCAACAACTACATCATCATCAAAAAATATCAAATATTTTCCTTTTGCGCTTACTGCTCCTATATTTTTAGCGTGTGGAGTTGATGCTTCATGCAAGAAAATATAATTTATATTTAGGTTATGTTCTTTTGCAAATTGATAAAATTCTTTTTTATTAGTAATCACTTGTTCCACAATGATAATTTCATATTGCAGTTTCATTTCTGAAACAAGTGACTCAAGAAGTCTTATTAAACTTGCTTTCCTTTTATAAGTAGGTATGATTATTGAAAATAAATATTTCATAAGTTTTCAAGAAAATTATAAAAGGTTTTTGTAGTAATATCTATCGTGTATTTCTTTTCTACCAATTTCCTGGCATTTTTTTTTGTTGTTACAAATAATTCTTTATTTTCAATCGCCTTGCTAATAAAATTTCCGATAAACTTAGACGAAGCGCTTTTGTAAAGAAATCCAGTTTTTGATGTAACAATTTCTCTATTACCCCCCTTATCAGATGCAACAATTAACAACCCCATTGCAGAAGCTTCCAAAAGTGCAAGAGATATCCCCTCCAAATGATGGGTTGGGAAGAAGAAAATATCCATAGCTTGGTAAAAATTTCTAACGTCATTTTGGTACCCTGTAAAAAAAACTTTCTTTTTTAATCTATATTTGTTAATCTTCACCATTGCCCACTCTAAATCCGGTCCGTCTCCCACAAACAAAAACCTTACATCATATTTCTTTTTCGTGAGAAAAACTGCTAAATCAATAAACTCTTTAAGACCTTTTTCTCTCGTCATCGTACCCACATAACCAATGACAAATTTATTGTTAAATGTGAGTTTATCTTTTATTATCTCTTTTTGTTGTAGTGTGGAAGGATAAAAATATGCAGTATCAACCCCTGGCGGGATAACAACAACCTTTCTTTCTGAAATACCATGACTTATTAAATCGAGACGGGAGTCTTCAGAAACTACAATAATTTTTGTCACAATTAAACTAAGCAATTTATAAAACAATTTTATGAGATAAAACCAATTTGCTTTAAAAATCGGACCATGTTCTACCCAGACCACTTTTTTCTTTTTTGAAATCAAAAAAAACGAAAGAAAAAGTTTTTCTGTCATTGAGTGAAATATAAATATTTCAACATCATTAAATTTTTGAAAGAGTTGAAAATATATTTTGAAGTAAGTATAAAAACGGGGAATATTAGTAAGAAGTTTCTTTTTTGTTGCAATTTCTGAGATGCCAGTTCGTACAAGCACTGAATTAATACCCATTTTTTTAACTTCAATATTTAATTCTTTATTATCGGTTGAAAAAATTACTTCAATATCTTTATATTTTCGAAGTCCTTTCAATAAGTTAAGGTTATATATCTCTGCTCCACTAATCCTATCAGTTATTCTACTAATAAATATTTTCATAGC
>DASVYQ010000118.1:0-4073 GCA_036392095.1 Patescibacteria group bacterium | reverse complement strand
AGTGGAAATTATATTTTACCTATTACACCACACTCTTCTATTACCGTTGTTGTTTCAAAAATGGGATATAAAGATACAGAAGAAACGGTTTCAGTTGATACTTCAAAAAAAATTAATACTCAAGATCTAGTAATTACTCCAAAAGAGACAAGCATTCTCTTTAATTTTATTTCCTTTTTAAGACATTTATTTATGTTTTAGACTGCTACGTATTGCAAATCGCAATACTCTGTGCTAGCATAGGGTACTTATATTCTGCCCTAATATATGAAAGGCAGAATTTTATTCTTCTCATTTATTGCATTTTTTTCGGCACTTTTTGCCGCGGTTACTCCAGCATTTGCGTCCACAACTCCTGACTTTCCAGCTTGTTCTTCACCACAAGGCTCTACAATTGCCAGTTATGACAGTGGTACTCATGGAATTCCAGGAGACAGTTCTACTTACACAGGTTCAGATACTGTGTATCAAGTAAATGAATCACAAGTTTTGTAGTGCTTTTGTAATGGTAAAACCGGAATTCAAACAAACTGGTGGAAATTTTCTGATCTCTCACAACAAGAAATAGATCAGTTGCAAAAACAAGGTTGGGTATATATTCCATCTGGTGCTGCATGGGGATTATCGGACGAACCATACATGGCATACAATATTTATGGTTCTTGCGGTGGAGGATCTACTCCAAATAATCCCAACAATCCAAATAACCCTAATAATCCAGGTGGAGGAACTCCTCCGGTTTGTACTGATACAGCACCATCTGGTGCCCCAACAATCACTAGTATTTATTATGGTCAAAATTCTGTTACTCTCACTTGGACAAAGGCTCAAGATCCAGTTAGTTATTATTTAATTGCATACGGAACACAACCAGGGGTTTACCAATGGGGAAATCCTAATGTTGGAGGCCCAAATACCACAAGTTACACCATAAATGGTCTTGCAGGCGGTACAACCTATTATTTTGTAGTTAGAGCTGGTAATGGCTGTAAACCAGGACCATACTCAAATGAAATCTCTACAACCCCTTCAGGAGGCTCTACTAATGGCTTGCCACAAGGCTTTGCAGCTGGTGTCCTAGGAGCTAAAACAGATGTAGATAGTATAAATACCCAAAAACAAACAATTGTAGCTGCTATTTGCGGCAGATGTATTTGGTGGCCAGTGCTTTTAGCAGAAATAGCTGTATTGTTAATTTTCTACATTTTATTAAGAAAAAGAATCCTTAAAGTTAACAAGTTAGTAGTTGGGTTTGGTATTGCAATACTCGCTTACATTGTCTTCTTGGTTGTTAATCAAGGAAAGTGCCCACTTGGAGTCATGGACTTAAAAATAGTGCAAATTCCATGCAGATATTTCTGGATATTAGATGGCGTGGTTTATATACTTATTAGCTTTTTAACAAGAACTAGAAAACAATCAGCAAAAGAAGATGTAAAGCCAGTTAAAAATACCTTTAAAAAATCCTCAAAAAAAAATAAAAAATAACTAGATTTGCTTTTTGAAGTATTCCTTTATATACTTTTTGAACTATGAAAGATTTTTCCAATTTAATTATTAGAATTGAAGTTTTATAACTATGTTTGGTATTAAAGCATTTTTTTTAAGCTTAGGTGCATTTTTTTCTTCTTTATTTTTTCATGCAAATGTACATACAAATGATAAAGTAATTTTTCAGGTACAACCATCTGCAACGCCAAACGGACAGCAAAATCCAACACCTTTCCCAACGCTTTATCCTACAAGCACACCAATTCCATCACAATCTTTACAGAATTTTATATATCCGGGCGGTACACAAACAGGAATTTCCAATAACAGCCTTTCTTTGCAAACAACAGATGATGCAAGTACAGTTTTTTCTTGGTACCAAACAAAAATTTCTGCACTTTCTCTTAGGACTACTAATATTATTGCAACCAATACAAATGGAAATGCACTCGATATTTTAGAGGTAGCTACTGCAACACAAAGCATTAAAATTCAAATTCAAAGAAAAGCAGCAGATTCTATAACATTTATTACAGTAACTTCTGATGCCAACTTTAATTCAGGATCTTCTGTAAATGTAACAAATTCAATTTAATTAGAATTCTTCTTTATCAAAATTCTATTGACTTCTAACCATAAAATTATTACAATATAGAAAGATTTCAATAATTAAATATGAAACCTGTTACATTATTTAAAGCATTAGCCGATCCAACCAGAATTAAGATTCTTGAACATTTACTCAAAAAAGAAGAGATGACGTGTCAGGATTTAATGAAAAAATTTTCACTTTCTCAACCAACTCTTTCTCATCATTTTAATAAACTTGTTAACGCAGGCATTTTACATTCAAAAAAAGATGGTGTTTTGTGGATTTACAGTGTAAATAAACAATTTTTAGAAGAAATTGGTTTAGATATTAAAAAATTTATTTCACATACAAAAAAATAAAGGAGGTGATTTTATGTGCTACAACTGTGGATGCGGATTACCAAATGATGATATGGGTCAAGGAAATGCCGGTTTAGATCAAAATGGCAAATCTATAACAACCAAAACATTTGAAGAAGCAGCAAAATCTCAAGGAATGACAACACAACAAGCAATGGAAGAAACCTTTAAGTTGTTAAAAAAAGAATTAAAAAAATAGTGCGAAATATCACAAGTTAAAGAATTTATTTGTGATATCCTTATCTTATGCAACTGACAAGCAGTGCTTTTTTAAATAATCAATCAATTCCTCAAAAGTATACATGCGAAGGAGAAGGTATTAATCCGCCACTTACCATTAGCAATGTTCCTGACGATGCACAAAGTCTGGTTCTTTTAATAGATGATCCGGATGCTCCTGGTGGAATTTTTAATCACTGGGTTGTATGGAACATTCCACCTACTACGACAAAAATAGAAGAAAACGAAGCTCCAAAAGGTGCAATTGAAGGAGAAAACAGTGGTGGAGAAATAGGGTTTATTGCTCCGTGTCCACCAAGCGGAATACATCATTATAGATTTTTATTATGGGCATTAAGTCAGCCTTTACCACTTGCAGAAGGAGCGACTCGTGAGCAAGTAGAAAGTAAATTAGAACAATTTGTTTTAGCCAGAGCAGAACTTATTGGAACATACCAGAAAAAGTAATTACTTTTTATACATCTTGTATAAAAAAATACCAATAGTAACTACTGAAATAATTGTAATTAAAGCTCCAATATAGAAAAACACAGGCTTAAATTCTAAAGTAACTATGTGCATTCCTTTGGGAACAAACATTCCTTTTAACAATCCATCAGACATAAATACACTTGTTGAGTTTTTATCTATAGTTGCATACCAATTTGGGAAATACGTGTCCGCAATAGTTATTGCAGTTTGATTTGCAGTAGTAACAGAAAATATAAGTTTTTCTGGAGTAAATGTAAGTAATTTTATTGTTGGATTATTCTTTTCTTGAGATAAAATATTAGATGGTAAATCTGCTTTTTGTAAAAAAGTATCAAATTTTTTTTGTTCATTTTTTGCTAAATATACAGCCGGATTATCTACGAACACAGAATTAGAACGTTGCGAAACATAATCATAGTGATTGTAAGAAAAATGAAGAGTTATATAATTTGTATGTTTAATCTTGTCTGGAACAGAAACGACATCATCAATTATAAATCCAGAAAATTGTGATAAATCTAATTTTGAAATATCTTCATCTGTTGAAAAAATAACATATTTCTGAATATCAAAATTTTTAGATAGAACAAGACTTTTTACTTTAAGGGCATTAAAGTCATGTAATGTATCTTTTCCAATAAAAAGGAAAACGTGTGAAAATGATGAAATAAAAGAGTTTGGATTATTTATTTTATATATAGTTCCGTCTTCTGTTGATTTTTTCTGCTGAGAGAATACTGGAGTAGTATAATTTGTTGCCTTATCATCATATTGATTTGTTGTTACATAATAAAATACATTCATGAGTCGTAAATAGGTATATTTCTTTCGTAAAAAGTCATTAATATTACTATCATTAAGTCCAAAATATGGTACCGTCATACCAAAAAGAGGCATTTGCTGATACGAAAGCTGAAAAC
>DASVYQ010000117.1:0-10558 GCA_036392095.1 Patescibacteria group bacterium | reverse complement strand
GAGATTTAAAAGAAGAGCAATTTAGAATAGCCAACTTCCCTGCATTAACACTTGCTCAAACAAAAAAACTTATTTCACTTTTAAAAAAATATAAATATCTATTCTGCTTTTTTAATAACTACTTTTTCTGTTTCTGGCACTTCTTGTAGTAATTGACGTATTGTTTTGTGCAATATGGGATGAACAAAATCCGGAGCAATATCACACAAAGGTTGCAATACAAAATCTCGAACATGTAATAATGCATGTGGGATTGTTAAACTTGGTGTATTAATGATTAAATCATCATAAAACAAAATATCTATATCAATTTCGCGTGGACCATTAGTAAAACGCTTTTGTCTGCCTACTTTTTCTTCTACCTGCTTTATAAATGCGAGTAATTCTTTAGGAGACAACTCGGTTTCTATCAAAATTGCTGAGTTGAGGAAATTTTCCTGCTCTGTATATCCCCATGGTTTTGTTTCATAGAGAGGTGCTTTTTTTACAACTCGAACTTTTTCACCAAGCAATGCAATTGCCTTTGCCATGTTTTCTTTTTTATTCCCAGTATTTGCTCCAAGAGCTAAATAAACTGTATGCATATTATGTCTTTATTATATATCTTTTGGCATGAGCAGCTTGCGTTATAGCATCTAAAAGTACTTTTGCTTTTAATAACATTTCTTGATATTCTTTTTCTGCATCTGACTGCATTAACACAGCTCCCCCTGCTCCAATAGAAATAGTATTCTTTTGTTTTACAATTGTTCTAATAACAATACTTAAATTAACTGCTCCAGTAAAACTTAAAAATCCTAGTGCACCTGAATAAATTCCCCGAGGTTTTTTTTCAAGTGTCGCAATAATCTCTGTAGTTCTTTTTTTAGGAGCTCCAGTCATAGAACCACCAGGAAAACATGCCAGTATGCAGTCAATAATAGATACATCTTTTCGTAATGTACCAGTAACTGTTGAAACAAGTTGGTGTACCGTTTGGTAACTTTCTAAACTAATAAGCTTTGGGACGTGTATTGAACCTATTTTACACACCTTTCCTAAATCATTTCTCAATAAATCGGTAATCATTAAATTCTCTGCCCTATCTTTTTCACTATGCAATAACTCTTGTGCCAATTTTGCATCTTCTTTTTTATTATTTGATCTCTTACTTGTTCCTTTTATTGGTTTTGTTTCTACGTTTTTTTTAGAATCTATATATAAAAATCGCTCAGGAGAGGAAGAAAGAATTGCCAAATCATTGTGTTTTATAAATGCACCATATGGAGCCGGATTAAGAGTACGAAGTGTTTTATAAAGGCTAAAATCATCAACTTCAGCTTTTGTACGAAATTGATTTGTTAAACAAATTTGATAACTTTCTCCATTTTTTAAATATTCTTTGCATTTTTGAATGTCCAACAAATATTGTTTATGTGATCTGTCTAAAGAAAATGTAATTGCATCTATTGTTTTTGCAATTTTTTTTATTTTTTTCTGAACTTTTATTTTATTTTCTGAATCAGCAATCCACCTTTTTGCACTTTTTTTATTGTTTGATAAGCAAACGAGATATATACTTTTTTCTTTATAGTCAAATACAAAAAATTGAGTAACCAACATCCATAGACTATCTGGATATACAGAATGCAGTTTTGTAGAATAACCGGTTAGCGCTTGTAATTCATACCCAAAATAACCAACAAACCCTCCAACAAAATCAAACGGTAAATTTTCTTTAATTTTGTGTTTCTTAATCTGCTTTTCTAAGTAAGCAAAAACAGATATTTTATCTTTAAGCGAATATGAGTAAGCACTTGTTGCCTCGCCCATATACGAAAACCGAGCCATTCCTTGCTCTGCTCTACTACTATCCAACCAAAATACATTATTTTTTTTCTGAAACAGATTTTCAAAAACTTCTTGAGGATCTTTCCAGAAATCTAATTTTTTTAAAAATATGTTCATACAAGCGAAAAAAAGTTTTTGAGTATTTCTTTACCATATTGTGTGCCAATTGATTCAGGATGAAACTGCACGCCCCACAATGGCCTTGTAGTGTGTCTTAATCCCATAATCACATTATCCTTCGTCCATGCGGTTTTAATCACTTCTTTTGGCAATTCTGAAACTGTTAGGGAATGATATCGTACAGCTTCAAAACCTTGAGGAATATTGTTGAATAAATCATTCCCAGTATGATAAATGTTGCTTACTCTTCCATGCATAACTTCGGGTGCATAGGTAATCTTACTCCCAGATAAAAATCCTATTCCCTGATGACCCAAACAGACTCCTAAGACTGGGACATGCGAACGAAGAATAACATCTTTAGAAACTCCAAAATCTTTTGCGTTTTTTACAGTACCAGGACCTGGGGAAATAACAACAGCAGCAGGCTTAAGTAACGTCAGTTTTGCAAAAGAAATTTTGTCATTAAAATACACCATTGGTTTTGTATGAGTAATTTCTGCAATATATTGATATAAATTGTAAGTAAATGAATCGTAATTATCTATTATAACTATTCGCATATTCCTCCTCTGCTCTTCTTAAAATTTCTGCAACTTGTACAAATAAACTTTTTGCACTTGGAAGTTTTTTATTATCTATTTTTTCAATCTGCATAATGCGCAAAGAATTTACTGCGACCAATGGATACTCTGTAGAAATTGGGATATCCTTTTCTATTACCTGACCTGAATTAAGCAAAATTTGTCTGGTAATTCCTTTAAGTCCTTGGTTTGTTATTGTTGGAGTAATTAATTGACCTTTTTCTTCTGAAACAAGATTTGCTATTGTTGTTTCTAATATATAATTTTTGTTTACAAAAATTCCTTCCTGCGCGTTGCATTTTTGTGCTTTTTGTTGTGCTTTTTCATAGATTGTTCTATCAATTTGCTTTACAACAGGAAGTAATTTTTTGCTTTTGTACAAAATTGCAGAAATAACACCATTTGTAGGCAATTCGCGAGTCTCAAATAGAATATCTCCATGCTCAACAATAATTTTAAGCGCAAAGGAAGCCTTTTTGTTTTCTTTCTGAAAAGAAGCAGTTTTTTGCAAAACCAACTCTTTTTTATTCTCTATCCCTAATCGTTTCAAATGAAGTTCTAAAAAAAGAGGAATTGCATTTGTAACTTTTACAGTTGTAAATATTCCGTTTTTTTTAAAATCAATAAAAAAATTCATACCTATCCACGCTTACCAATAATGGACAGGAACTCTTCTCGTGTTGAAGAATTAGCTCTAAAATTTCCTAAAAGTGCAGAGGTTACCATAACGCTATTTTGTTTTTCAACACCTCGCATCATCATGCATAAATGCTGTGCTTCAATTACAACACCAACACCACTTGGATGTACCGCTTCCATGACTGCATGTGCAATTTGTTCTGTTAATCTTTCTTGCAGTTGCAATCGAGATGCAAACATATCGACAATTCTTGCCAATTTACTTACTCCTAATACTTTTCCTTCTGCAATATAGCCAATATGACACTTACCAAAAAAAGGGAGCATATGATGCTCACAGGTACTGTACATTTCTATGTCTTTCACAACAATCATGCTGTTAACTTCTTGGGTAAATAACGCATCATTCACAACGGTTTTTAAGGATTTTCTATATCCAGATGTAATGAATTCAAAAACATTTGCTACTCTGTCTGGAGTTTTAAGTAGTCCTTCTCTTTTTGGATCTTCACCAATTTCTATTAAAATTTGCTCAACTAATTTTGCAATTTTTGCTTTATTCATTTTCACCCTTCATTTGTACGCTAACTCCCTTTGCATGTACAAGTCTGTTTGGCTTTGTAACAATAACTTTTGCTTTGTATACTCCTTTAATTGACAAAAATGTATCTACTAATCGCTTCGCCAAGGTTTCAAGAAGATGAAATTGGGAATTTTCTGTTATAGAAATAACAGTTTCATATACTTTTTTGTAATCAACTAATACATCTAAAATATTATCAGATTTTGAAGCCTTATCTGCATTAATAACTAATTCCACTGTTACTAGAATTGTTTGTTTTTGAGAACGTTCTGCATCAGAAACACCAAAAATACAAGGAACAGCAATATCTGTTATGGTAATTGTTGTTTTCATTGTTTTTGAGCTCTCATTGTATCAAGAATTGTTACAAATTGCTTTGTTTCTAAAACATCATGGGTTCTTATAATATTTGCTCCGTTTTGTATCGCTATTGCTGTTGCTGCCAAAGATGCAGAAAGTCTTTCTTTTGGAGAAAACTCACGACCAAAATTTTCTTGCAATAATTTCCCTAATGTACTTTTTCTAGATACGCCAATAAGAATTGGCATATTAAATTTTTTAAACTTACTTAAGCGATTCAAAATGGTTATATTATGCTCAACAGATTTTCCAAACCCAAAACCTGGATCTAGAATAATATTTTCTTTTTTTACTCCGTTCTCCTCTAATTGTTTTATTTTTTCTGCAAAAAATATAGTAATTTCTTCGATAACATCTTGATAAAAAACCTCTTTTTGCATTGTTTGAGGATTTCCTTTCATGTGGTTAATGATTATAGGAACCTGGAGATTTCCCGCAAGTTGAGCCATATTGTTACTTAGTTGCAAACCTGAAACATCATTAATAATTGTTGCACCAGCTAAAACTGCTTGTTCTGCAACTTCTGATTTATACGTATCTATAGAAATTTCTATGTTTTCAAACCTTGTTCTAATTGCTTTAATAATTGGCAAGACTCTTTCTAACTCTTCTTTTGCAGTTATTTTTTGTGCACCGGGTCGTGTTGATTCTCCGCCAATATCAAGAATATCTGCTCCTTGCTCTATTATTTTTTTTGCATGAGCAATTGCAGTTTGCGGAGTAATAAAATCTCCTCCATCAGAAAAACTATCCGGAGTAACATTTAGAATTCCCATGATGAGTGTTTTTGAAAAATTGAGTTTCATAACAAATCTTCAAAACTTGAAACAACAGTTGTAGCCCCTGCATGAAGTAATTTTTGTCTTGTTTCTTCGTTCTTATTTACTCCAATTACTGGAATCTTAGCTGCGACTCCTGCCATTACTCCATTTACTGCATCTTCAACAACAACGCAATTATCTGGACTTTGACCTAATTTTTCTGCGGCAAATAAAAATACATCTGGTTCTGGTTTGCCTTTTTTAACTTCATCTGAAGAAATAATATGGGTAAAATATTGTGCAAGATCAACATCTGTTAATAATTCTTTTGCAACTGCCCCAGTATGCCCTCCTGTTGCAACAGCTAATGGTTTTTGTTGAGATACCTTGGAAACAAAAGCAATTGTTCCTGGCAGTGGCAATAATCCTTTTTCTTTGAGAAGTTGATATACTATTTCTCGAAATTCAGCAGCCAAAGTATCGGTATCGCCTTGTAATCCTCTTTGTTGTTTATAGATCTCTACAATGTCTTTTAAACCCATTCCATATGTTTGTGGGATTAATTGATCATGGGCAATATTGTGTCTTTCTAAAAATATTTTTTTTGCTTCTTCCCAAAAAGGCATGGTGTCAACTAAAACTCCATCCATATCAAAAATAACGGCTTTAGCATTTTGTAATAATTGATGAGCTGTGTCTATCATATAAGTTCTAATTGATCTTTATGTGGCTCTTTGGATGGTTTCTTCATAGCTACAGCACTTGCTGCTGGGAAAACATCTAGTCTTTTTCTAATACTGTTAAACCCAAACATGTCACAAACCTGCAAGACTTTTTCGCGAGCAAAATGCTGCATTGATGCTTTTTCTAAATCCAAATGCACCGGAGCATCTAAAGCAATTGTTGCAAGTTGTTTTGACAGGGCCCCTGCTTCTGCATCTTTTGCCAATTTTTCTGCAGCAGTTCCTGTTATCTCTGAAATATGTTTATATATATTTTCAAAGGTTTTGTATTTGTTTAAGAGTGTGACAGCTGTTTTTGGTCCTATTCCCCCAACGCCTGGATAACCATCTGATGCATCTCCAACCAATGCTTTATAATCAACAATTTGAGAAGGAGTAATACCAAATTTTTCTATTACTTTTTGTACGTCAAACAAATTAAATTTTGTAATTCCTGTTATTGGCATAAATTCTTTTGTTCGTTCATTCACTAATTGAAGAAGATCTCTGTCTCCTGACAAAATAACTGTTTCTATTTTTTCTTGTTGTTGTTGTGCTTGAACAGATAATGTTCCAATACAGTCATCTGCTTCATATCCGTCTACTTCAAAAACAGGAATGCCAATCATCTCTAAAGCCTGATGCAGTCGTTTTATTTGTCCAGACAAGTCATCCCCCATTTTTGGCCTGTGAGCTTGATATCCTGCATACAATGTTTTTCTAAATGTTGGTGCTGGTCTGTCAAAACAAATAACAATGTACTCCGGCTTAACTTCTTCTATAACTTTAACCAGCATAGAAAAAAATCCATACACTGCATTAATAATTTGTCCCTCTGGATCTGTAAGAACCGGCGGATAGGCGTGATATGCTCTATGCACTATTGCATTTCCGTCTATAATGAGAAGCTTTTTCATGAAGTTTATGCTTTCTTTTTTTCTGCAAATGGAGAGACTCTTTCTTCTTTTTCTCCAACAATACTAATCCATTCGTCTGATTCAATTGTTTCTTTTTGAAGTAATACTTCAACTACTTTATCCATTTGAGGTCTTAATTGTTTTAATACTTTCATTGCCATTGCATATCCTTCATCCATAATTCGTTTTACCTCTGTATCTATTTTTGCTTGCATTTCTGGAGAAACTTCCCTTACTTCATACATACTTCTCTTCTCCAAATCCAAGTTAATTGCCCCCAAATTACTCATTCCATATTCAATTACCATACTTCTTGCAACATCTGTTGCTTTTTCTATGTCATTGGAAGCACCAGTTGTGATTTCATTAAAAATTAAACTTTCTGCTGCTCTTCCTCCAAGCATCATTGTTATCATTTCTAAAAGTCTGGATTTTGTTTCATGGGATCTTTCAATTTGCTCTACCATTGTATGTCCTAAAGAAAACCCTCTTGAGACAATAGAAATTCTGTGGACTGGCTCAACTTGCGGCATAAACCAGCTAACCAATGCGTGTCCTGCTTCATGATATGCTGTCATTTTTCTATCTTCATCTGATTGTAATCTCTTTTTTTCAGGACCTAGCTTTACTTTTGTTGCTGCTTCTTCAATGTCTGACATATCAATTGCTTTTTTAGTAAGTCGTGCTGCCAAAATTGCCGCCTCATTAAGCATATTCTCTAAATCAGCACCAGAAAATCCAACAGTTCTTTTTGCTGCTTTCTCCCAATTAACATCTGCAGCAAATGGTTTTCCTTTTGCATGAATTGCCAAAATTGCTTTTCTGCCTTCTACATCTGGCATATCTAAGACTACTTTTCTATCAAAACGTCCTGGTCTAACCAGTGCTGGATCTAATACGTCTGGCCTATTGGTTGCAGCCATAACAATAAGTTGCTCATTAGGAGTGAATCCATCCATTTCTACCAAAATTTGATTTAATGTCTGCTCTCTCTCATCATGTCCACCCATAACGCCTATGCCTCTTTGTCTTCCAATTGCATCAATTTCATCAATAAAAATAATTGCAGGTTGTGCCTTTTTGGCAGTGTTAAATAAATCTCTCACTCTTGAAGCACCAACTCCAACCAACATTTCCATAAATTCAGATCCTGCCATAGAGAAAAATGCGACACCTGCTTCTCCTGCTGTTGCTCTGGCTAAAAGGGTTTTACCTGTTCCTGCAGGACCAACCATTAATACTCCCTTCGGAGTTCTGGCTCCCATTGCTCTATATTTTTCTGGATGTTTTAAAAAATCTACAATTTCTGTTAATTCTTGTTTTGCTTCATCTACTCCTGCAACATTTGCAAACGTTACTTTTGGATTATCTTTATTAAATTGTTTTGCAGAAGATTTTCCAAATGAGAAAATATTTTCTTGTGCTCCTCGTGCTTGTCTAAAAATAAAGTAGAAAAAGGCAATCATTAAAACAATTGGTAAAACTGAGGAAATAATATTTAACCAATTAGAAATACCAGATGTGTCTTGTACAGATATTTTTGTTTTACTTAAATCAACACCTGCATCTTTAAAAAGAGTATAAATACTTGTTCCGGATTCCTTGGTACTGTATACAATTTTTCCACCCTTTTCTGTAACAGTTAATTGTGTATCAGCGACAGAAATTTGTGTTACTTTTCCCGATTTAACGTCTTGAATTACGTTTGACAAAGGGACTGTTTGCTTTGATTCAAAGGAAGATCCAAATCCCATAAAAAGGAAAAGAGTAAAAAGAATCAAAAATCCGTAAAGAAAAAAGTTCTTCCAGGAGAAACGGACCTTAACTTTAACAATTCTTTTTTTGTTATTGTGGTTTTTCTTGCCGTTTGTAGCCATGTGTGGGTAGTATACCACAGGCGTGAGTATTTGGAAAAGGGGCTAAGGTAGACAAAAAATGTTATTTTTAGCTTTAACAACTAATTTATCATTAAGTAACCCTGATAAAATTTTTTCTAATTTTTCCTTATTTATTTTTTCTTTAAATTGCAAAAAGAAATCTTCTTGTGTTGCTGTTGCATGTAAAACCAAATATTTTATAATTTGTCCCCTAAAATACCTATTAGAGTTTTTAAATGTTGATTGTTTTGGGAGCGCAATTTTTTCTCTCTTTAATTCCTGCGATGCGTAATCCATTAATGCCTGATTCCACTCATATGCTCTCCCCTTTGGCAAAAGATTTTCTGCAAATTTTTCTAATTCTTTTTTTTCCGGAATAGTGTTGTTAAAAAAATGCACAGCAATAACTTTTTTAATATTTGTATCTATTACTGCAATTTGTTTATCAAATGCAAAACACAAAATTGCTCTAGCTGTATATTCCCCAATTCCAGGTAACCTAAGAAGTTCTTTTTCTAATTTGGGAAACTTACCATTATATTTTGTAACAATTTCTTGCGCACATTTTTGTAAATATAATCCTCTTCTGTTGTATCCAAGTCCAGACCACGCCTTAAGTACATCTGCTGTTTTTGCGTTTGCTAAATCATGTATTGCTGGGAATTTTTTAAGCCATAAAAGATATTTTGGAACAACACGACTAATTTGCGTTTGCTGGGACATAACTTCTGATACCAAAATGTTGTATGGGTTACGGGTTTGTCTCCATGGCAAATCCCGTTTGTTTTCTGCATACCAAGAAAGAATAAAATGTTGAAATTCTTGCATGTTCTTTGAAGACATTGAAAGCTATTATAGCAAGTTAGTAGTTCATTCCCAGAACTTGTTTAAGCTCTGAAAGGACTTGGCGTGTTTCTGCTTGTACTTTTTCTGATCCTTGTTTCATAATTTTTTTTAAAAGCTCCGGATTATTATATTCTTCCCGTCGTTTTCTAATAGGTGATAAAAAATCATTGAGTATTTTAATTAGATACTTTTTAACCTCAACATCTCCCACTTGGCCATTTATATAAAGCTCTTTATATTTACCTATTTGCTCTTTTTCTGAGACTGGAGCAAAAGCATCTAAGTAAATAAATACTGGGTTACCCTCAATATGTCCGGGATCTGTTGCCTTTAGTCTTGTAGGATCTGTATACATGCTCATAACTTTTTTCTCTACTTCTTCCTCTGTTGCAGAAAGATAGATAGTGTTTCCTAAAGATTTTGACATTTTAGGATTACCATCTGTTCCAATTAATTTCCCTACTCTTCCAATAAGCGCTTTTGGTTCTGGCAAAATATCCTTGCCGGCAAGTTTGTTAAACTCTCGTACTATTTCACGGCTTTGCTCTAAATGTGCTTCTTGATCTATCCCAACCGGAACTATTTCTCCTTTTACACATAGGATATCTGCAGCCTGAAACATAGGATAATTAATAAAACCAAGACTAAATTGCTCCCCAAGTCCTTTCATTTTAATTTCATCTTTAATTGTTGGATTGCGTAATGCTCTGTTGTGGCTTACATACATGCTAAAAAATGAAGACATTTCATAAATTTCTGGAATTTCTGATTCTACATAATAGGTTACTTCTGTTTCTGATAAACCAACAGAAAGTAAATCTAATAACACGTCTTGTGTATGTTGTTTTATAATTGCAGGATTATCTTTAAGCGTAGTTAAAGCATGGGTGTCTGCTAATAGCAAATAGGAATCGTACTCAGATTTTAATTTGAGTAAATTCTCTAAATTTCCCACAAAATGACCTAAGTGCAGTTTGCCTGTTGGAGTAAAGCCAGTCATTAATCTCTTTTTCATATTAGTGAATTTTTGCTCCAGGTGTTACTTTTCTTTCCGGAGTCATAAGCACAATTCCCTGCTCATCATCTGTGGCCATAATCATGCCTTGTGACAAATAGCCTCTGAATTTTCTTGGCTCTAAATTAACAACAACAGCAATTTGCTTGCCAACTAAAACTTGTGGATCGGGGAAAAAAAGTGCAATTGCACTCATAATTTGTCGTACATCTCGTCCTGGATATTTTTCAATAAGCTCTGGCAATCGTGTAATTGCTTCTTGTGGAGCTTGTACTTCTCCTTCAGCAGCTGGTTGAGCTTCTGG
>DASVYQ010000116.1:0-5050 GCA_036392095.1 Patescibacteria group bacterium | reverse complement strand
ATTTAAAGAAACGATCTTCTCCTTCATAATCAAAGTTAGGATTCTTCATTTTTCCTAGAATACAACGTTGGTACTTCCACATGACCCCTTCAACTCTTTCCCACTTATCTTTATCATCTTCGCTTAATTTAGGTGCTTTCTTATACCAGGTAAACCATATCTCTCTATATCTAATCTTGGTCGCCATATTCTCCCAATCTTGTCCATCTCCTGGTTTAATCCCTACAGTTTGTAACTCTTGAATAAACTCTTCTTTAGCTTTAGGAAAGCGCATAATAACCTCTTTAATAGTAGAAGGAATTAGTTGGGAGACAAATTCCATATCATCTGCATTATTTGTAGGACAGGTATTATCGACATCAATCATATCTGGGTGGATACACTCAAAAACATAATCATCTCTTTCTGGATCCCATCTTACTTTAATTACCCCTGTGAAATAGACAGATCGGTGTTTAAATGCCATACCTAATACTCTACGATTCTCTCGTTCTTTAATTTGTGTGTCGACAACTTTTGACAACTCTTGTGCTAAGAGTTTACTTTCTTCTGAATTATTTCCTGGGGTAACAATAAGATCAGGTAATCTACTCATTGCTAAAGGTTTTAACGTGGCTTCAATCTCGTAAAGTACATTATCATGGAATCGTGATTCATAATCTTTCATTAAATGAGCTTTGTCTTTTTCAATCATCTGTCTTCCAAAGTAATAGATTTCATTGGTTAGTCGTCTGTTATATAAATCAAACTCATTTTTATAGAAGTCTCTTGATTGGCGAATACGTCTATCTATAATTCTGACTAATTCATCATCTTCTATTTCAAGAGATAAGGGATCTAAAGGACGGGAGGCAAGCCCCTCTTTTGAGGTGGCAGGAGGACTATAGACGTCGTGCATGGAGCCTTGCATCGGGATTTTTTGATCCATACCAGACATTTTAGATTACCAACCTTTCTTTAAATTTACCTGATTTAATTTCTTCTTCTGATAATCTAATTAGATTTATTCCACATCTTTTAAAATAAGCATTTTTAGCTTTATCATGTTTTTTAACTCGTTCAAGATTATGCCAATAGCTTCCATCTGCCTCTATAACAAGATTTAAGGAAGGAATATATGCATCTACAACAAATTTTCCATTTATAAGTTTTTGTTTTTCAAAGATAATCCCTTTTAATACTAGAAAATCATAAACAGCTTTTTCAATTGAGGTTGGTAGTTTACGCTGTTGTTGAGTCATATATCCTTTTAAACTTAAATTTTTATAATATTCTTTAGACTGTTTATTTTTCAAAAGTGTTTGTCTAATTTTCTCTTTAGTTTCTTCACTTTTTTGTTTTCCCTTCATCCATTCTCCACGACCTTTCATTTTTGGATGGGGAATTCCTGTACAAGAACCTTTTTTCCCTGCACACCATGGTTTATGTCCTTTTTTAAATGCAGTTGACGGAGCTTTATAATTATATTTTGTATCTGTACTACTCATAAAATAAGACCACTATCGAAGGCAGTCCGATGTGGTCTTTGCACTATTATACCACGCTTATACATAATCAACTATCTTGTACTTAGCAGGACAGGTCGGATTTACACAATCCATAGTAAAAGGAACGGTAAGTAATTCAAAGTTAGGTAATCTAATAATTCTACCGTCTTTAAACTGTAACAAAGGATTGCGACATAACCAACAAGAGAAGATGCCAATAACTCCTGGAATACTAATCAAAGTAACTTGTGTATATTTTTTAGGAAGATATTTAACAGTTTGAAACGTATATAGTCGTTTACAACCCTTGCATTGGTGGATAGTTACCACATCTTCCGTTGGCGTTAATCCTTCAGATATTTTTGTTATTTTTCCTTGTACTTGTGCGCCTGTTGAAGAAGAACAATAAGGGCAACGAAAGAGATATAAGTTATCAGGTTCATCAGTATTTGGAGTAACAGAAACAGTTTGGATTAAGATGTCCCGTTTCTCATGTAATACGCTTATTCTCACTCTCTTATTATACGCTTTCTCTACTATTTCTCGAACCTGTCTATGTTAATACTGATTTGTTTCCCATCATCTTTCTGCACACCCCACATACCCCTCTGTATTGGTCTACCGCCTGTTTTTACTCCTCCAACGTCTCCAAACGTCCTATTCCAACAATAATACTCAAAAGCTCTCATAGCATGGGAGTATTCATCGTGAATAGGTTTTTCATTATCTTGATCTACTAATGTAGTTGATTTCTCAGGGTAACGATAATTAAGGATACAATCTCTAAATCGTTCACATTTTGCACTATTTATCCACAAGTTAGGGATATAGACGTGTGCATTTCGTACCTGTTGCTCAATATCTGGAATAGGCATTGATCGTACATGATGGCCTAATTCACGAAGAAGACTAATAGGTGATTTGCCTGTCAGTAATGTTCTTGCTCTACCTGCAATATCCCCTGTCTCGAGTTCTGGGTGTTTATATCCCTTACTTTCTATAATATCCACAAAATGATCTAAACTAGCATTTGATGCCTCGTAGTAATCAATTAAGCGCAGTTCTGATCCATTAGGTTGTAAGAAGAGAATAGCTGTCGGATCATTAACTCCAAAATCCCAGCTTAAGTGTAAAGGTAGGTTCTCATCATAAAAGAAAGGTATATATTGAGTCATGTCCCATTCTTCATAGACTACTCCATGAGGCTTTTCATATTCTGCTAAAATCTCCTGTCTATAATATCCCATACCCATTTTCTTATATTCATTCTCTAAGTCTGTTAGTTCTTTTTTATCTAAGTCAGGATTATCATAAGAAGAGAAGTGGAATGATTTAAACGTAGGATTTTGTTCTAATCTATATAAATTCCTAAATCCTTTTGGTGTTCCTGCTAGTATAGCCTGAGCATTATGGGGAATAAGGTTAGGTCTAATAATTGTAGGCCAGATATCTTCAGCCCAATCATCATACTCATCGCCACAATTCGAGACAAGAATATTATTAGCAAAATAACAATGGTCTTTTTCAACTGTGAGATTGTAAACGGGCAATTTTTCTTTGAAGTATAAATTTCTTATCCCTACAACGTGTGGAGCAGTATCGTGATCTTTTGGGATGTGCTGCCATATATGAAATGCCACATTCTTCACAAATTTTTTCAGTATATTTCCAATTCTTCCAGTTTTCTTTTCCTCTAATTGCATGCCATGCTCTACCAGCTTTTGAATGATGCCACCTTTTTGCTGCTTCTTGTGCAAGAGGAAGAATTTTTCTAGCATGTTCTTTGTTTTTATCACTTCTCGCCCATTCCAATAGTTTTGATTGATTTCTTTTAGCAAGTTTTCTAATTCGCATCGGGTCTTTTCTATTGCGATATTTTGTATGATCGCTAGTGTGTTTTCCCCAAGAAATACAGATAAGGTTTGAGAGGGAATTATTGAACCTGTTTCCATCTTTGTGATGGATAAGATATCCTTTCGGAATTTCTCCATGTTGATCTTCCCAGACGGCATGATGTAAATAAGTAACTTTCCCGCCAACTCTTGAGCGATAATATCTAGGATTTCCATGCAGGATTTGTAGCCGAAACCTAATTTCTTTGAAGATAACAATTTGTGGAATTGCGTTGTCCATATCTGTATATTATAACGCAATTCATCAGCTCGTACAAGACCCATTTCACTGAAGATGTGATGATTAGGTGTTAAAGTAAGCGTTTCTCCATTGGATAGATATATTTTTATAAGATGATCGACTTCTCTTGTCTTGCTTGCCGTTAATATTCTTTGATAACCAGATGGCGTTTTAGCTTTCATTCCTATTCTAACTTTATCTATTCTTATTTTTCCTTTGTCAGTATCAATTACACTATCTCCTGTTAAGCAAAATGCAGTCCAGTTAGATATACCTCGAAGCGCCTCTTTATTCTCAATACCCATTAACATTACCTTACCACCATTTTGTAGTGTTACAGATAGCTCTGATTCATTCTTCTTATATTTTAAACCACTTACAACAAATCCATCTAACATACGTTGAACATGATCATTCCATGCAATGTTTTTGGCTTGTACTCTATTTGGTGCTACATAGGGGCATGTTCCACCTGTTTTAGCTGCCATCTCAAATAGCCATGAGATAAGAAGGGAAGTCTTTCTCCATTTACGCCCTGCTCGAAGTTGAATAAAGCGTGTTCCTTTATCTAATTCTTGTAAGACTATCTGTTGTCCAGAATGAGGACGTGAGGGATAAAAAGTATTTACTTGTTTCATTCATTCTTTTTCTCTCCTCTGGTAAATAAGAAAGGTTCACCACCTGTAGTGAGATCAAGACCTGTTTTCTCTACCATTCCGTGGTTTACTTTAAGTAAAAATATAGCCATTGTTGGATTTACTTCTTTACCTCCATAGAGGCCATCATTGATCAATTGTGTCTTCTGTTTTGACTTCAAATCTTTTATTGCGGCGTGAAACCCAGGGTATTTCTTACTCCATTCATTGATTTGATCATCATCTACCCCTAATTTTAAAGCTAATCCTTCTATTGTAGGTAGTTCTGTTGCCTCTCGACTGCATGAATCGATATATTCTTTTGCTATCCCAATCATACTAGGATCATATTTTGTTGGTCTACCTCCCTTATTTTTCATATTCTAAGTATAGCAAATCAGACTTATTTCTTTTTACTAGACCTTCTTTTCTCACTGTATGCAATAGCAACAGCTTGTTTTACTGGTTTACCAGCTTTTACTTCTTTTCTGATATTTTCTTTAAATGCTTTTTTAGATTTTCCTTTCTTGAGTGGCATATATTCCTCCTTTCTTCATTTCCTCAATCTTTTCTTTAGCTTCTTTCAATTCTGGAATTTGGTCTAGTGTTTCAACCATAGCTTGTTCTGCGGCTTTTTCTTCTTGAGGTTTATTCTTTTCATATTGTTGTTGTGCTGTAGGGCGTTTAATAAGGCCTGGTTTTAAATCGCTTTTCTCTTTGAGTAAGTCTTTTACTTTAACTATTGTCTTTTTTCCATCATCTTGTATTTCTTTTAAAGTAATTTCTCCTGCTGAT
>DASVYQ010000115.1:0-5988 GCA_036392095.1 Patescibacteria group bacterium | reverse complement strand
TTACATATCTACTTATTAAAATAAAGCTTCTACTAATACCTTTATATGCAAAGCTATTTTGAGATGGAAAATTATATCCATACTCATTTGGTGATAAAAGAATTTTATTAGTATAATCTTTTACCAAAAATTTATTAACTAATTTCAGTATATTCCCATATGACAATGGATGTTCATAGTATTCTTTAACAGATCTTAGAAGAGAAACATATTTGTCCGCAACTTTTTTTGGTAACAATGATAAAAAGGGTAAATTATAGTGTGGCTCCCAAAGAGCTAATTTATTTTGTGCTGCAAAATAGCAAACTCCACCTGGTTTTAAAACTCTGTATATTTCTTCAAATAACTTTTGTTGATCTGGAACATGCTCATAGGTATGAGAGCATATAACAATATCAAATGTAGCTGATTTAAATGATAATTTCATGGCATCTGCCAACATAAATAGTAAATTTTTTCTCTTAAAAAGCTTTCTTGCATATGCGATTGCTTTTTTATCTATATCGATACAAGTAACCTTACGTACATGTTCTGCAAGGACGTAATCAATAATTCCCGTTGATGCTCCAATATCAAGGAGGTTTGCTTTTTTAAGTTTTTCTTCTCCTAAATATTTCTTTAATAAAATAATCATTCTCTCTGCTTTTTGTTTTCTGGAATTAATATTATAAAGAAGAGGATGTGAATCAGAATAATTAAATTGATATTTTGATTTATTAAGAAGTAAATTTTTCATAAAACTTAAAAAACAAATAATTTATAATTGTTCGCTGATAAATTACAAGGATATGTATCCGGAACTTGAATTTTAATTATTTTTGCCTTATCTGCAGCAAACAAATATACTCTGTCTCCAGAGTAATCAGATACTTCATCCTGAGTAAAATCATCAGGAGCGTCTTGATCTGTAATAAAATTTTTTCCATCCTGAGAGTAAATAACGGTACTCCCTATAAAACTCTTGTCGCAAGAAAACTGAGGATAATTAATTTCTAATCTTTTTAATCTTTCGACATTAGGAAGAGTGATTGTCACTTCTTTGTCCTTATTTTCTATGTTTATATTTTCTTGTTCCTCCTGAGTTAAGTTAATATTATTTTTATTAAATTTAGGACTATTTTGCCAAACTGTTAATAATCTAATTCCATCAGCATTTACTGTATAAACAGGATTTAAAAAGTTTACAAAAAATTTATACCTAAACGTATTTTTAAAGGAAGTTTCTTGTGTTGCTAAGGAAATAACATACTCTCCTTTTTGATGGTAGCCACTTAACGGTAACCCTCCCTTATAAAACCAAATATCTGGGCGAAGAGTTGAACGAGATATATTTTGCCCAAGACCAAAAAGAAGAATAAGTATTCCATTCTTTTGAGCATGATTATTTATCCATTTAACTCCTTGAGCATACGTATTTCCATATGTATTTCCTGCCCCAGGTATATTTTGTGCAACCGCACCTTTTACTCCACCAATAAGAGCATTCATGTAGATATTTTCATTAGGATGCATTTCTATCATTTTTATAGAAATGGGGAAAAATCCGAGGATTAACAAAATACTAACCGCATAAACAATAATTTTTTGATTTACATTTTTCTTAATAATCTTAATTTTATTAATCAATCGTACCAGCATAGAACGTAGGGCAACTGCTCCAATTGCACATAGCATAGATAACGGTCCAATAAATTCCATAATTTGCCTAATTCCTCCATAGATTGCTGCAATTGATAATGTCACTCGTAAAATGGTTACAAGAAAAAATGAAAGTAATAATATAGGAAGGTATCCAAATTTTTTAAAGTTTTTTATTCCAACTCCTATCCCAATAAAAAGGTAAAAAAGGGTAATTATGGGCGTTGAATAAAGGAAAAATAACGGGGCATAGTTACTGGTACAAGTTAAAAACCACCCAGGAGTAAATCTAGCATATTGACAACTGCTTACCCCTACATCTGTATAAAATTTAATAAGTTGCCCAAGAGTACCTGATGGATCAAACCAAAATGAGGGCAATGTACCAAAAAATATTAAGGCAATAATAATAGGATAAAATAGAAAACTAATAATAAGACCTTTTGGAGATTGAATATATAATTGTTGTATAAATTTTAATGTAAAACCATATTTTCTAATAATTTTTTTAATTGGAGCAAAAATATAAAATATTAGCCAAGGCAAAAGAATTATTGGAGCAAAAATATAATTAATCTTTGTAGAAAATGAGAATCCTCCTGCAATAGCAGATAATATCATAAGCCAGGGATTCCTCTTTCTTACTGCAAAATAAAAAAGACCAATTGCAATAATAAACCAAGCTGCAAGCGGCGGATCTTTTATATTAAAGTGTTGTTCACCAAGAAGAAGAGGATAGAGATATAATGATAAAACTCCAATAATCGCAGCAAACGTGCCATATGTTTTTTTAAGCCAGAATGCAACAAAAAGTGCCAAAATAAATACCATAACTAAACTGTATAAATGATATGCCTGCACATCTTCTACCCATCCTAAATTGACAAAAAATACTTGATTAAAAAGTGCTAGCATTTCATCTCCAAAGGGAGGGTGTCCGTATACGTTTCCTAAGGCCCACTTAAAATCTAAAATTGAACTTTCATATTCGCTAATTCTTTGCTTCCTAAATCTATTGCAAATTTCTCCTGTTTTATAATCTTTACTGGAATTTATATAATTTTTATCGGTACAAAATTTAGGTAATCCATTATAATTTTCTTTTCCTGTTGTTAAAAATCTAAAAAAGGCTTGTCCCTTGGCAAAATGCTGAGGCGAATCCCAATTCATGCCATAATCATAAAGAGTAAGTAGCGCAATAGCGAAAAATAATATTGGGAGCACATATGGAAATACTTTATTAAACCATCTCATAGCAACAGTATTTCCAATTATACGTTTACCTTGCATAATTCTCAATAACATTTTACAATTAAAATCAGTTTATTCTTATAAATATGTCTTATAGTCAGATTTATCATGAAGATTCTGTTTTTGAAAAAAAATCCAGGGTAAAAAAAGCAAAAAAAATTATAAAAATAATTTCTAAAGAAATAAAAAATTTAAATAAATCTACGGTACTAGACATAGGATGTTCAACTGGACTTATTACATGCTCCCTTTCGTTATCGTTTAAAAAGGTTATTGGAGTAGATCCTGATAAAAATGCAATTTTACTCGCACAGAAGCTAAAAAGAAAAAATGTTGAATTTAAAATTCTACAAACAAAAAGTTATCCCTTCAAAAGTAGTTCTTTTGACGTAATTATTGTGAATCAAGTTTACGAACATGTTAAAAATCCCAAACATCTTATGGAAGAAATAAACAGACTACTTAAACCAGGTGGCATTTGTTTTTTTGGAGCACTTAATAGATTAAGATTGTATGACCCACACTATCCGACACTTCCATTTATCTCTTTATTACCAATCTTCATTGCTAATTTCTATGTTAAATTATTTAATCAGGGCTTATTCTATGAGCCCAGACCCAAAACCATTTTAGGAATTAAAAATTTAATTAAAAATTTTTATGTTACTGATTACACATTAAAAATTATCAAAAATCCTAAAAAATTTGACGCAGAAGACGTAATAAATCCTAAAAGTTTCTTAACAAAAATGCCAATACCAATACTTTCTTTATTTTATTGTTTAATTCCAAATTATATCTTTATTTTAAAAAAATATTAATTAGATTTTTTCAAAAATACTTATTCCTGATGTTTCAACTCCATTTAGTCGAAATTTTTTTATAAGTAGGTTATCTAACCAAAAGAAAAAATTAGGGAACAATGCTGTTAACAAATGGATCGGTGGTCTAATAAAAAGTATATGAGTGGGATAATATCCGATTTCTTTAAACCCATTCATTTTTAATTCCTTGCTTAATTTATTATGATTCCTTATTTTTATATATCCTTGACTAAATAATTTATCACCCCAAAAAGGAACTTTATCATGGATAATAATGTACTTATTTGATTTCCTTGCTAAATTTTTAATTCCTCTTTTCCAATCTTTATCAGAAAGCAAATGGAATAAGACATCAAAACAATGGACAATATAAAACTTTCCAGATACCTTCTTATCTAACTGATCTAAATCTGAAACAATTGTTTTAACATTAGGAAATGTTTTTTTTAAGACCATAA
Source organism: Patescibacteria group bacterium (assembly GCA_036392095.1). Classification (GTDB taxonomy): domain Bacteria; phylum Patescibacteriota; class Microgenomatia; order Levybacterales; family UBA12049; genus PPGL01. The sequence goes on along the minus strand of DASVYQ010000115.1, from coordinate 1,817 downwards.
GAGCATCTGATGAAATATCTGTGGCAACAATTTTTGCTTTTTTCTCTAAATAGAACTTGGCATAAACTCCTATCCCGGCACCAGCATCTAAAATGATAGTATTTTTGAGATTAATTTTTTTATTTTTGAGAATACTACTTAGCGTATCAATAACTTTTTTATACATTAGCATATTAGTTTTTTGAGAAAACCGTTTATGACCTACTCCTTGCAAGCTATTTCCTGCCCTTTTTAAACGATCGATCCAATATTTTTTTTCATTAAATGTATTTTTCATATTTACTTAGAATAATAGTTAATAATTTTCTTGACAGCTTGAATAACATCATAAACATCCTTGTTTGTTAACTTTGCAGAAATCGGTAAAGAAATTGTTCTTTCAGAAATAAGCAGTGCATTAGGAAAATCATTTTTTTTAAATTTAAAAATTCTTTTATATAAAGGGTGCAAATGAAGAGAAATAAAATGTACACCAACTCCGATACCCTCCTTATGTAAGGCCTGTAAAATAGTATCTCTGTCAACCTTTATTTTCTTAAGATCAATTAATACTGTATATAAATGATGAGCATGAATAATTCCTTTCCCTTCTTTTGGAGGGATAATAACAGGCAAATTTTTAAATGCTTTATCATACATACTCCATATTTCATTTCTTCTTTTCTGCATGGCATTAAACTTTCTCAATTGATGAATTCCCATTGCGGCCTGAATATCCATAAGATTATACTTAAACCCTGGAACTTCTATTTGATAATGAGAATATCCACTAGATGAGTATCTCTTCCATGCATCTTTATTCATTCCATGTAAAGAATATTTTTCAATTAGATCTCTCCAAGATTTTTTCTTTGTTGTAAGTGCTCCTCCCTCTCCAGTTGCAAGATTTTTAGTTACATAAAAAGAGAAGCAAGTAAATTCAGAAATTGTACCAATATTTTTTTTACCAATAGATGCACCTAATGCATGAGCTGCATCTTCAATAACTAACAAGTGGTATTTCTTAGCAATTCTACCTATTTTATCCATATTGCATGGCCTTCCGTATAAATGAATTGGTAAGATAGCTTTTGTTTTTTTTGTAATTTTTTCTTCAATTTTATCCTCATCAATATTGCCATCTATTTTGCAATCAACAAAAATTGGCTTTGCTCCAACATGTAAAATAGTATTTGCTGTTGCCGCAAATGTTAAAGGGGAGGTAATTACTTCATCATCTTTGCCTACACCTGCCGCAATAAGTGCAAGATGAATTGCTGCAGTGCAAGAGCTAAGTGCTTTGATGTGTTTTATCTCAATAAATTTTGCTAAATCTTTTTCAAATTGAGCCACCTTTGGACCGGTTGATATCCATCCACTTTTTAAACTACTTACAACTTCATTTATTTCTTCCTTTCCTATAAAAGGTGAACCGAAAGTTAAATACTTTTTCCTTTGCGGCTTTCCTCCAATAATTGCTGGTAATTTTTTTTTCATAATTAGTTGCTCATAATTTTTTTAAATATTTCATTGTATCTTTTTCCAATTTTTTCATATGAATAATTCTTTATTATATATTTTCTAGCTTCTTGGCCCATTCTTTCTCTTAATTTTTTATTCCTAATAAGAATATGTAAATAATATGCAATTTTTTTATAATCTTTTTCTTTTACTAAAAATCCTCTTTTTTTGGATTCTATTGTTAGTGAAATTCCTGGAAAATTCGTCGCGACTGCTGGTTTGCCACATGCCATTGCTTCAATTAAAGAGACAGGCTGATCATCAACATTCCCCAATTCATCTTTAATTGAAGAAGTTACAAAAATATCTGCTGCATT
>DASVYQ010000114.1:0-7700 GCA_036392095.1 Patescibacteria group bacterium | reverse complement strand
AATTGTTTTCTTAAAAGAGAATGCAATAGATGTCGTTATGGTAACGGGTGACAATAAAGCTATTACAACAGAAATCGCACGAATTTTAGAAATTCCTGGAAAAGAAGTAATTGATAAAAAAACATTAGAAAAAATAGGATGGGAAAATATTAATGCCGATCTGTATCATAAAGCAAAAGCTTTTGCAGAAATTTTACCTGAAGATAAATTACAATTGGTCAAAATTGCAAAAAAATATTTTACAGTTGCAACGAATGGAGATGGGGTAAATGATTTACCTGCCATTAAGGAAGCAAATGTTGGTTTTGCTGTTGCAAATGCGGTAAGCAGTCTTAAAGCAACAGCAGATATTGTTTTATTGGCAAATGGTATTTCTGTTATTAAAGATGCAATCATTGAAGGGAGAAAAATATTTCATAGATTATATTCTTATTCTGTTTATAGAATTTCCGAAAGTTTTAGACTTATTATTACAATTGTCTTATTAGGATTATTGTATAAGGCATATCCACTTACACCTTTGCAAATTATTATTATTGCACTTTTAAATGATGTTCCGATAATTTCTTTAGCATTTGATAGGGTAAAGGTAACAAATAGACCGGCAAAAATAAATGTCACTGAAAGATTTGTACTAAGTACTTTATATGGAGCAACAGGAATTGCAAACAGTATTATTTTATTTTTGATTATGGTTTATATATTTCATTTATCTTGGCCTGTTATACAAACAATATATTTTCTTAAATTAACTGTTTCCGGACATATGCTTATTTATGTTGCGAGAACAAAGGAAAGATGGTTTAAATTTATGCCAAGTTCACAAGTAATTTGGGCAACTTCAATTACCCAGATATTTGCTACTATTATTGCTTTAACAGGTTTTTTTATGCCCGCAAAAATTCCATTTATCTGGGTAGTTATTGTGTGGATATGGTCATTTTTCTGGATGCAAATTGCAGAAATTGCAAAAAATTTTCAAAGTAAATTTTCAATTCCACTTCCCGTTACTGATCATAATTAAATAGATACTTCTAAAAGAGTAGATTATTTGTAGAACTTATTACTGAAGTATTGATAAGATTAGCTTTTATCAAAAAAATTACTTTCATTCAATTTAAATTTGGGGGAAGATATAAAAATTATTCTAAATTTTTGTTATCAACTTTTCTTTTTTTTCTTTAGATAATTGTTTTAAAAAATATTCTCTTTTTAAAGCTTCTGAAAGGGTTGCATAATTTTCTGTATACACTAACGAAAATGAAGAAAATTTTCGTAAGTATTTTGAGGCATTTCCTTTTTTGGTCATATGTATCTTTAATCTTCTAGGCAAATTTTTTGTTTGACCAATATAAAGTGTGTTTTTTGAAGTTCTTAATATGTAAACAGTGTACATAATAATTTTTTATTTTTTAAGAGAAAATAAAAATATTAAAAACATTTCTATTGTATAAAGAATGAGAAATGCTGAATTAGCAAATGAGAAAGATGAAATTGTTACAAGTGTTAACAATCCACTTACCACAGATGCAAGCCAAGGGAGAGGTCTTTCTGTTTTTGGATAAATATATGCTTTTACTATGGTAGGAAACGTTGCTGTTGCTTCAGAAAAAAGACTAAATAGAATTGCAATATTTGCCTCTTTAGTTAAAAACCATAAAAATAATCCCGCAATAGATAATAATCCACAAATAAAATCTATTTTTGTAATTTTCCAATACGCTTTTTTATTTACAAAGGAAGCAACGAATATACTCAGCGGGAAAATACTTATGCTTAGTGTCATTATAGATTGAATACCCACACCTTTTACTATTTGAGCCAAAAATGTAACAAATGGAGCTAGTGCCCAAACAAAAAAAGTTATTTTATTTGGTTTTATTTTCCCTTTAAGGGTAAGAATAAGATAATACCCAGTACCTATACCATTAATACAAATACCAAGCAAAACGATTCCTAATGCAAGCATATGTTAAGTATAACAAAACAAATCTAATTTCTTCACTTGACAAAATTATTAAAAAGTATGAAGATTAAATTTGATAATGAATAAAACCCTTCTAACAATAATAATTGCTGTAATAGTTCTTATTGGCGGATTTTTTTCTTACAAAACATACAAACATACTTCTTCAGTACAAATGCAGCAAAATTCTATAACTCAAGAACAAAAACTTAGCCCATCTATTAACCCAACAACCACTGCAGATAACTCAGTAGATCAAACTTCCAGTCCTCAAGAGCAACAAGTTCAACAGAACTTAAATTCTTTGGATAGTTCAGATACTCAATAGTTTTTTCAGGTACTTTTCAGAAAATAGATTTATAGTTGCATATGAATTAGTTAGAAAGGAGGTGCATATGAATTTAAAACAAACAATGACAATTTTAGGAGTTGCAACAACTTTAACATTAATTCCAACTCCTGTTTTTGCACAAACAGTTACCCCTGCACCTGTTAATCAACAGCATTTGTCTTTTATGCAAAATCTTTACTCTCAATTAAAAAATTTTGAATCTCAAAACCCACAACATGTCAGAAGGGGAGATGTAATTATTACTGCTATAAACGGCACAACAATTACCGGAACACAGACAAATAAAAAAACTGGGATAACAAAAACATATACCATTAATGCAGGCTCAGCAATTGTTGTAAGAAAATTCTGGGGACAATCAAGTCTTTCTCAAGTTTCTGTAAATGACAGGATTAGAGTTATTGGGACTTGGACAGATAATACAAAAACAACAATTAATGCATTTTTAATTAGAGATATGTCCATTCAAGAACGTGCAGATACATTTGAAGGGACAGTAACAACACTTGGGAATAACAGCTTTACATTCCAATCAGTTTCACGAGGAATTTGGACTGTTAATATTACAAATACAACTAAATTAACAGGGAAAAAAGGCATAGGCATTCAATTTGCAAATATTTCTATTAATGATAAATTGCGAATAGATGGCATGCTTGATAGCGTAAACAAAGTTATTACAGCAAGTGTAATAAGAGACCAAAGCTATCCAGCTAAATAATATCAAAGGAAAATTGGTATTTTATGAAAAGAGCACCTGAGAAGGTGCTTTTTTCAGCTAAATTTAAAATATTCAAAAACTCTATATACCAAAAACGCTGGCCAAAAAATAGCTTTTAAAACTCCCAAAACTCCAATCCAAAATGAGGTTGCATGTTGAATAAAATAAATTAAAGCGCCAATAAGACCTAATCCGTAAACTGCACCAGAAGAACAGGCTTTTTTCATAAATTAACTATAAAGTACACTGTCTAAAATAAATATGATTTTTATCACAATAAATTTGCTTGAGACAAATGAAATACGCTATGATTAATCTATGTTTGCTAAAAAATTTTTATCTCGCACTTTAATAAAAAAAGTCCCAGAAGTAACGATAATTTTTTGGGTAACTAAACTATTAACGACTGCCCTGGGAGAATCAACATCTGACTTTCTAGTCCATACAATAAATCCAATTATTGCAGTTATTTTTGGGGCAATAGGCTTTTGTATTGCAATTATTTTACAATTTTGGGTCAAAAAATATATCCCATGGATCTATTGGCTAACAGTTACGATGGTTGCAATATTTGGCACTATGGCAGCAGATATTGTTCATATTGTGTTAGGTATCCCATACTTAATTTCTACGATTGGATTTGCAGTAACTTTAGGAGTTATATTCTTTATTTGGTATACAAGAGAGAAAACTCTTTCTATTCATAGTATTAAAACTCCAGGAAGAGAAATATTTTATTGGTTAACAGTTATTACCACATTTGCATTAGGAACAGCGCTTGGAGATATGGCAGCAGTAACATTAAATTTAGGATACTTACTTTCTGGAATTTTGTTCGGAGTATTATTTCTTTTACCTCTTTTGGTATATAAAAGTTTAAAAAAACAGGAAGTATTTTTATTTTGGGCTTCATATATTGTTACCAGACCACTTGGCGCTTCTTTTGCAGATTGGTTTGGCAGAACAAAAGACATGGGGGGGATTGGTATTGGAACACAAGACACAAGTTTAATTTTAACAATTTGTATATTGATTTGTATTATTTACATAACTTTGAAGAAAAAATAATTTTTTATCTTTTGCTATTTTAATTAAAACTAAAGAGCAAATCAGGTAATATTGTAATTGAATTTCCGCTGCCAAATTGTCCGCCAATTAATGAATGATGTACCTTTCTTCCGAGGATTTCCTTCATTAATATTGTTGCTTCAAACCCTGTACAATGACTCGGAACAATAAAATCAAGATTTAAAGATTTTAAATATATAACATTTTGTAGGAGATCTTCTTTATTTAGTCTTGCATAATGTAACCCACCAATAATTCCATAAATTTTTTTAATACTTGTAATTTTTTGAGCTTCTTTAACAATAACGGGTATACTTGGATGAGAACATCCTACAAGGATTATTAAACCTTTATTTGGAATCGAGAGAACAAGCGATTGTTCTTTATCTGGCCACTGGGAATCACTAGAATCCAATGAACCGGTCGTATAGAGATTTTCATCAAGCTGTTTCCCACTGGTAATAATTGAAGTATGTTTATAATCTAGTATTTTTTGTATTGCCTTTTCTTTTTCTTCTGTTCTATATGAAAGATTATAACCTTCTTCTTTTATTTTTAGCATATCTGGGGGTAATAATAATTGTTGATTTGTAAATTGATCTACAAGTTTGAATAACGCACCCGAATGATCTAAATGATTATGAGAAAGAATTATTGTTTGAATATCTTTAAGTTTAAGATCTAAACTCTCCAAATTATACGTAAGTCCTTCATAGATTGCAGAGACATCAAATAAATATTTTTTATTATCTATTTCTAATAAAAACGATTGCCCATGAGATGCAAAAAAACGGCTTTTTAAAAAAGAACTTGTATTTTCAGAAACACAAGTAATCTTTATATTGTGCATAGTTAGGTTATAGCATAAAACAGCTAAAAGTTCGAATCTAAGCAGGAAAGTATTAGTATATTGTTTATGTTGAAATTTTTACGTTTATCTAAAATTTTTCCAGACTGACTTTATTGCCAAATATAAAATTCCAAGCATAAAAATATTAACTACTAATACCATTAATAAACTTATGATTATTTGATTTACATTTGAAATAATATTAAATTCATTAATTGCTGTTACGAAAAATATTATAATCATAGAAGATAATAAAAGAGAAGCTCCTACTTTTTTCCATCTAAATAACTGAACTACTGCCCATATTTGCACAAAACCAGCAACAATTCCAATAAGACTTACATAACTTTTGGTAAGGAATATAAATGGAATGTATGTGAGAGAGTCAACTGTTAGAGCTACCGAGAATAGGAGCAGAATAGCAAGCCATATTGTTAAAAAAATCGGTCTTTTCATTTTTTTCTTGGCTGCTGGACCTGGATTCGAACCAGAATAAACGGATCCAAAGTCCGTTGTCCTACCGTTAGACGATCCAGCAATATGTATAAATTATATCTAATATCCAGCTTCTGAGCAATATACAGAGCCTCAAAGGCTAGCCTCAATAATTAGTGATTATAATCACTGAAGCAATTACCTAATCAATCTATTCTAATAAAGAGTAGTATGGAAGAAAATCAAACTAAACATAAAAATATCCTCAATTTTTTTTTAGCCTCTCGTTAAAGAGGAAAGTTTTGGTCATTTTTTCTGTTCTTATTCTTATCATTATTGGAATTGTTATCTATCAAAACTTTACAAAATCAAGCGGATATGTATTTGATAAAGTACAAAAATCATCTCTTTCAGAAGTTGTTTCAGAATCAGGAGAAATCGTCTCAAATGGAGAAGTTGTAGTTAATTCTCCCACAAATGGATTTATTCAGGAAGTCTATGTACAAAACGGACAGAAAGTTAAAAAAGATCAACAACTATTTAAAGTTGTCAGCAGTGCAACAGACCAAGAAAAACAAACTGCATATACAAATTACCTTGCTGCAAAAGCAACATTAGACGCAGATACGGCAAATTTATATACGCTACAATCAACAATGTTTTCTGCCTGGAAAACATATACAGATTTGTCAACAAGTTCTACCTATCAAAATGCAGACGGTTCTCCCCAAACATCAAATAGAATCCTCCCTGCGTTTACAACATTACAAGATAACTGGTTTGCAGCAGAAGCAGCATATAAAAACCAGCAATCTGTCATTGCTAAGGACAATGCCGCTCTAGGTACTGCTTTAAGTGCATATTTAGCAACACAAACAACAGTTGTAAAAGCGCAACTTGATGGAGTGGTAGAAAATTTGTCCGTAAGCGTTGATGACTCAGTTGCAGCACAAAGCCTTTTAAATCCGACTCCAATTCCTGTGCTAATTTTAACCAATAATCCAACTATTCAAGCGAAAATAACTGTTGGACAAAGTAATATTGCAAAAGTTGCAATAGGACAAAAAGTAAAAATTTTTCCAGATGCATATAAAGATAAAACTTTTGACGCAGTTGTAACAAGAGTTGATTCTATTGGCACAAATAATCAAGGTGTAGTTACATACAATGTCTATGCCACAATTGCTACAAACGATAATTTGCTAAAAAGCGGCATGACATTAGACAGTGATATTACAACAAAAGAAATTGAAAATGTGTTAACTGTTCCAAATTCTGCTGTTGTCTTATATCAGAGTGGAAAAGCAATCAGAGAATTTAAAAATAATAATGTAGTGTTTGTCCCGGTTATTATTGGCATTAAGGGCCCTGATAAAACACAAATTATTAAAGGCGTCTCAGAAGGAGAACAAATCATTACAGCCCTTACCAACGAAAAAGCTGCACGCCCTAGCTTTCTTGGATTATGACAACAGACAGCCAATTAATTGAGCTTATTAATATAACAAAAAGTTATCCTATGGAAATCGGAGAGCCGTATTTGGCAATTCGGGGAATTTCTTTAAAAATTGGCAAAGGACAATTTGTTTCTATAATGGGTCCCTCGGGATCTGGTAAATCCACTCTTATGCATATTTTAGGAGCACTCGATACGCCCACTTCAGGAACATATCTTTTTAAAGGAAAAGATATAAGCACCTATACAAACAATGAATTAGCACAAATTAGAAACAAAGATATAGGATTTGTTTTTCAAGCATTTAATTTATTACCCCGTACATCTGTTTTTAAGAATGTTGAAAGACCTATGATTTATGCAGGAATTAAACAAAACGAGAGAAAGCAGCGAGTAATGCATGCCTTGGAATTAGTAAAAATTGCAGACAAAGTAAATAATTTATCAAATCAATTATCAGGCGGACAAATTCAAAGAGTTGCCATTGCAAGAGCATTAATTATGAATCCTGCAATTATTTTGGCCGATGAACCAACGGGTAATTTAGACAGTACAACTTCTCATGAAATTATGACGCTTTTACATGAATTACATGAAAAGGGAAGTACTGTTGCCGTTATTACCCATGACCCAAAAATTGCAAGTTTTGCTCACAGAAAAATAAAAATTATGGATGGAAAAATAACTAGTGACATGGGAACAGGATTTTAATATGGATTATCAAGAATTATTTTCATCTGCATTCCAATCATTAAAAAATAATGTCATGCGAACATTTTTAACAATGCTTGGCATCATTATTGGTATATCATCAGTAATTTTAATTTTTTCAATTGGGCAGGGCGCAGTCGC
>DASVYQ010000113.1:0-14649 GCA_036392095.1 Patescibacteria group bacterium | reverse complement strand
TATTTGATCATATGTTGGATTTGGTCTTTTTCCACCTGAATATCCAGAAGTAACTGCAATAACTCCTTTCAATCGTTTGAAAATTGCTTCTGTACACCAAAAGCAACCTCCGGCAAATGTTGCAAGTTCAGTTGGCATATTTATTTTGTTTTTTTCTCTCTCGTAAGGAGAATATTAGATTTCATTTGTTTAATATATTCTTTTTCAGAAATGAGATCTTTAACTGTTTCTAATCTATCTAAAAAAACTTTTCCATCTACATGATCTAATTCATGCTGAAATATTTTAGCAACAAAGCCTGAAAAAGTTTTTATTACCTTTTCTCCGGTTTTATTTGTATATTCAATAGTTATAGCATCATGTCGTGGAACAAGTCCGCGAATGCCAGGAATACTTAAACATCCTTCCCATCCCTTAACCATAGTTTGTGATGCAAAAATGACTTTTGGATTTATTACTGCTAAAGGAGTCATTTTGGGAGCTTGGGGATAACGAATTGTCGGGGAGGATGCAACAACAAAAAGTCGTATTGATTTCCCAACTTGAGGAGCAGCTATACCAACTCCGTTTACCTTTTTAACTGTGACAACAAGATCTTTTATAAGTTGTTGTACTTCTTTGCTTTTTACGGCTTCAACATCAACAGCTACTTTGCGAAGGATTGGGTTTCCAAGAAAACAAAGTTCTAAATTTCTGGCAGATACCAATTTTGTAGCCATTATTCACTAGTATACGAATCTTATTGTCTTTGCGCAAATGTAAGTTACTGCTACAATAACTATATGGTGAATGAAGAACAAATACAGCAGCTTATTCAAAAGGCAAAAGAGGTAGGGAAGCATGCATTTGTTCCTAAATCCGGGCATGCTTTTGGAGCAAGTGTTTTAACCCAAGAAGGAGAGATTTTTGAAGGTTGTACTGTTGAGTCAATTGTTTCTGGCCTTGGCACTTGCGCTGAACGTGCTGCAGTTGATCATGCAGTAATACATGGAAAGTATGTTTTTTCAGCTTTAGCAGTAGTTGGTGACACAATAACATACCCGTGTGGTGCTTGTTTGCAGTATATGGCTCAGTTTTATCAAATAGCAGAAAAAGAGATTCTTGTGATTGTTGCAGACAAAAAAGGAAAATTTAGGGTACATACCCTATTTGAGCTCTTGCCGCATGCATACTTTACGTCTTCCCAAGTAGGTAAAATTAAGGAATATAAGACAAAAAAATAGCCTCATAAAGTCCTGTAGTACGTATTGACTGGTCTATTCTTTCGGTGTATAATAGGAGTATGTTTAGTCAGACCATAACCTATAAGAAACCTTCAAATCCATGTGTTAGATGTGGTACTGAACGTGTGGTCTCAAAACAATGGAAAGAAAAGCAAAAAACTCTTGCAGGAACAACAGAAATTGTTTTTTTTCAAACAATTTGTCCAAATCCTGCATGCCAGGCGTTAGTTGATAAAGCACTTAAAGAAGAAACTCCAAAGACACGAAAACCTTTAACATTTGCCCCAAAAGAAATACAAGCACCAGTAATAAAAAAACCTGTTGTAAAAAAGATTGTTAAAACTAAAAAAACAAACAAAAAAAGAACAAAAAAAGAACTTAAAAAAACTGTTAAAAAATCTGTGAAAGCTAAAAAATCTACTAAAAAAGCTAAAAAGAAATAAGCATCTTCTTATAAAATTATAACAATAACATCGCCAGATAAAGATTCAATGCATCATTTTTCCAAGGGAATGATCAATATTGCGATTAATCCAAATAATTCTCCATATGGAGCCGTGTCATTATAAATTGGTATTGTGAAGTTGACCCCATTCTGCCATTTTGTTAAAAATATCACTTAAGGATTTCCCTTTGTGCGTTAAACTGTATTCAACATGCAAAGGAACTTCGGCAAAAATTTTTTTAGAAATAATTCCTTCTTTTTCTAATTCTTGAAGTCGTATGGAAAGAGTTTTTGGACTTATTGGATGTAACAACTTTTGTAATTGGCCAAAGCGTTTTTCGCCGGTAAACAAATTGTGTAAAATTAGCATGGTCCATTTACTTCCAATAACTTTTAATGTTTTTTCAACACCGCAAGGTGCATCGCAATTCGGTTTCATGCCTATAGTATATCACACTTTTAATAGTATTACTATACTTTTTGTAACTACTTTACAAAGGGAAGCATTAATGATAAAGTAATCATATGAATAACTGGACAACAATCCCTACAGATGACGTTATTAAAAAAACCGCAGAAGCATTAACAACAAATAATTTTAATACAATTATTGTAGAAAATGGCGAAGAAGCAAAGCAAAAAGTATTAGAAATGATTCCAGAAGGATCAGAAGTATTAGCTAATACCTCTCAAACATTAGAAAAAATTGGTATTATGGATATAATTGATAATTCGGGGAAATATACATCTGTTAGAAAACAAATTTTTTCATTAGATCAGCAAAAAGATGCAGATAAAATTAGACAGCTTCGTTCAACTCAAGAATATGCATTAGGTTCTGCTCATGCAATAACCCAAGATGGTAAATTATTAATTGCTTCTAATTCTGGAAGTCAGCTTCCAAGTGAAATTTTTGGAGCAAAACATGTTATTTTAGTCATTGGTGCTCAAAAAATTGTTACAGATGTTGCAACTGGAGAAAAAAGAATCTATGAATATATTTTGCCATTAGAGTCTGTAAGAGCCAGAAAAGCATATGGACTTCCTGATACCTGGGATAGTTTTGTAAGTAAACTTTTAATTAATAACAGAGAACCAATGCCAGGAAGAGTAGACGTCATTTTAGTAAAAGAAGCTTTAGGATTTTAATTAGGCGCTATACCCTGTCTCTCCATGCAATGCCATATCTAGACCAGTTTCTTCTTCTTTTTTAGATACCCGTAATCCAATTGTTTTTTTAATAATAAATAAAAGTATAATTGTTGTAATAACAGTATATCCTGCAGTTGCAATAACTGTTAGCAGTTGGATAACAAATTGCATAGCATTACCAAACAAAAGTCCATTTGTTCCTAAGGGATTAATAAGCTTTTGAGCAAATACCCCGGTTAGAATTGCACCACTTAGCCCGCCCATACCATGTGCTGCCCATACATCTAAAGAATCATCTATATATGTTTTATGTGTTTTATATAATAATGCTGCATAGCAAACTCCACCTCCAATTACACCAATAGCTATACTTGCGATTGGGTTTACAAATCCACTTGCTGGTGTGATTGCTACTAATCCGCATATAGCTCCGGTTGTTGTTGCAAGTGCAGAAGGTTTTTTAAACTGTATCCATGACAGAATCATCCATGTAAGTGCAGCAGCGGCAGCAGCTGTGTTTGTTGTAATAAAAGCAGTAACTGCAAGCCCATTTGCGCCAAGAGCGCTTCCTGCATTAAATCCAAACCAGCCAAACCAAAGTAGTGCTGCTCCAAGCATAACAAACGGAATATTATGAGCAGGCGCTCCATGGCCGTTTTTTACACCATTTCTTCGCCCAACCATAATTGCTGCAACAAGTCCTGCGAAACCAGCAGTTACATGCACAACCGTTCCTCCAGCAAAATCTAATGCGCCATATGCCCTAAGCCATCCGCCTACTCCCCAAACCCAGTGAGCCACCGGATCATAGACAAATGTTGTCCAAAGAATTGTAAAAATAATAAGAGCCTTAAAATTAATTCTCTCAGCAATTGCTCCAATAATTAATGCTGGTGTAATAATGGCAAATTTTGCTTGAAATATCATAAATGCAGCTTGAGGAATAGTTGCTGCATAATCAGGGTTTGGTGCAATACCAACATTTTTTAAACCAAAATCATTGAGCGTACCAATTATTCCATGGAAATCTTTTCCAAAAACCAAACTATATCCAATGATTACCCATTGAATACTGACAATTGCTAAAATAACAAAAGATTGATGAATAATACTAATAACATTTTTACTTCTTACCATGCCGCCATAAAAAAATCCAACAGCAGGAGTCATAATCATAACCAATGCTGCCGAAGCTAACACCCATGCCGTATCGCCGGAATTAATTTGTTCTACATGAGAAAAGGTAAGTAATGATTGAGAAAAAACAGCAGCAACACTAATAATAACGCTTACAACAATAAATAAAAAAATTACTTTTAATAATCTCATAAAAACAAAAAAAATCTTCCGCGAGAATTTTCTCTTGGAAGACATCTATGTCCTTATTGCTTCTGTGCAAAGACAAACTTAGAATAATTATTTTTCATAATTTTGTCAAGATGTTGTTTTAATTATTGATCAAAAAATAGCTTTTCTCTAAGAAGTTTCTAGGAGAAGATAAAAGACGAAGCTTAAATAGCTCTTGCGCTCTAAAAGATTAGTGATATAATAATTCCTATTGATTCAATTGTGAATCACATATGAGCCAAACTAATCCTGGTAAGTTACAGACACATACAAGACTAAATCAATGGTTTGCGACAGCAATCTGCGGAAATGACATTTTGAGTTCAACTTTTTATGTCTCTGGCATTGCTATTGTTTATGCTGGAGTTTTAGCTCCGGTCGTTTTAGCATTAATTGGTTTAGTACTTTTCTTTTATAAATCAGTTTATACAGAAGTAGTCGAAGCATTACCAACTAACGGAGGAGCATATAACTGTTTATTAAATGCCACTTCAAAAAATCTTGCAGCCCTTGCCGGTACAACAACAATTCTTTCTTATATTGCAACTGCTGTTTTGTCTGGAACATCTGCAATTGATTATTTAGATTCATTAGTCCATATTCCAGTTATTCCTGTAACAATTGGTTTATTATTTCTTTTTGCATTATTAGTTATTTCAGGAATTAAAGATTCAGCAAAAGTGGCATTCAGTATTTTTGCATTCCATGTAGTCACGCTTACTGTTTTTGTAATTCTTGGAATTGTATACGTTTTACATGGCGGACATTCTTATTTAATGGAAAATGTTAATTCCTCAATTCCAATAATTCAAAGACTTGGTGGCCTTTTGCCAGCATTAATCTTAGGATTTTCAGCATCACTTCTGGGAGTATCTGGATTTGAAAGCTCTGCAAACTTTGTAGAAGAACAAGCACCTGGTGTATTTAGAAAAACATTAAGAAATATGCTTATTGGCGTTGCAATTTTTAATCCTTCAATTGCTTTAATTATTTTAAATTCATTGCCATTTAAATCAATTATTGAATCAAGAGACTTTTTATTAGCAAATACTGCACATATATTGGGTGGACCTATTTTCCAAACAATTCTTGTTGTTGATGCAGTTATGGTTTTGGCAGGAGCAGTACTTACAGCGTTTGTAGGTGTAAGTGGACTTATTTACAGAATGACAACCGATGACTGTTTCCCAGCTATTTTGGCAAAACAAAATAAAAAAGGATCCTATCCATATATTGTTATTACCTTTTTCCTGCTTTGTGCATCTATTCTTCTAGTAACTCAGGGTAACATGCTCTCTTTAGCAGGCGTTTATACAATTGCATTCTTATCTGTTATGTCTTTGTTTGCATTAGGAAATATGCTTATGAGACAAACACGAAGAGAGTTAAAAAGAACATACTATGCACCAATCCTTTTCGTTATCTTAGCTTTTATTTCTACAGCAACTGGTATTATTGGAAATATTAAAATTGATCCAAGAAATTTTGAATATTTCGCAACATACTTTATTCCAGCAATTATCGTAGTTTTTGTAACAATTTATTTGGACGTAGTAGTTAGTATTGTTATGAAATATACAAAAGGTATTCCAGCTGTCTATAATTATTTACAAAGACAATATGAACATTTGACCAATGATGGTAAGTTTATAGTCTTTTTCCATCATCTTAATAGATTACATACTATCTTTGAATATATTGACAGAAATGAAGTTGGTAGAACAATTTATTTAGTGCATTGCAATAATAATGAACCAAAAAAACCAAACAGAAATGTAAAGAAATTTGAAGAGTTAAAAGATATTCTTCCAATGCTTAAAAGAGCAGGGGTATTTCCAGAATTAAATATAATTCCTGTATTTATTAACAAACCATTTGGACCAAAAGTTATTGATGAGGTATCTAGAAAATATGGAATTAGAAAAAATAGAGTCCTAATTGGTTCTATTCATGCAGAACATCAATTTGATTACGAAGAACTTGGCGGAGTAAGAATTATCTTCTAAATTTATCCTAAACTTTTTCGAAGTAAAGCTGCTTGTTCAATAAGATCTTGAAAAGATAAACCTTTATTTAATGCTGTTAAAATTTTTGAGGTAATTTTTTGATGTTCTTTTTCTTCGTCTGATACTGGACCTAAGGAAACTCCTAAATATTTTTCTATATAAAAAATATCTTTTTGAATATCTTCCCATGATAAATTCTGTTTTGTTAATTTTGCAAGATTTTCTTTATTTAAAAATTTCCCTGCTCTTATAAGATCTTCTTTTAAATTTAGATAGTAGTTTTCAATAATATCAATTTGTTTTAGAGAAATTGCTTTATGTATACTTCTTCCTGTTCCAATAAATTCTGGTGGAATTCCAAGCGAATACATTGCTGCCGTAAAACTAATGGCTCGAGGAAGTTTAACTTTTCCAACTCCTCGTGAATAACCAAATAAACCTACATGCTGTACTCTTTCTCTTCTTTTTGGCATTTGTGATGCAATTGTATTTACAAGTGGAGCAATGTTCTCTATAGTCTTTCTGTAATATTTTTCAAATACAGGAATAAGTTCTCGGATTGTTTTTTCTTCTTTGTCATTTATAATTGTTGTTTTTAGTGTTGGTAATAATTCTTCAAGTTGTGCAATTGCTCTAATAACTGTTTCTTTAGGGAAGTCATATCTAAATGCACTTTGAATTGTTGTTGTTCTGATTCCTTTATATTCATTTGCAAATGCAGAAACGGTAAGGGGAGTAATGCCACCTCTAAATGGAAGTGCCGCCGCACCAATAATTGGGTACATAGGAATTCCTGTTTTTTTTGCTAATTCACTAAAATGTGAGAGAGCAATTTTTATAGCAAGAACTGTTGGAATAAGTCCACTATTTAATGCTGGATCAGATCTGGCAACATAAGGCCTCATGTAGGGAGGAAGTTTCTTAAATTTTGCTTTATACAAAGATAAATATTTTTCTAATATTTTATCTGCGTCCATGATTACTTGCACTTGTTCAAACAGAGGAATTATACGTAAATTAGTAAGTATATTTTCTAACTTAAATAATGGATGTTTTAGTGAATGCATCTGTTCAAATGCAACTTGAAGTTCAAAAATCTCTTCTGGTGTTTCTGTCATTGGATTAATAACTTCAAATAATGGTGGAGTGGGTAAGTTAAAATGTTTAGCAACAGATGCAGCGCTGGCCAGATTCATATATGCTCGTCCTAATCTAAATTCTGTTTCTACCTTAGGATTTGGAAGACGATATGTTAAAAATCGTTCTTGACCTAAAGGATATTGTTTAAAAAAATCAAAATGATTCGCAAAAAAACGTTCTAATACAGATTCATCAACCAACTTTCCTTCCCAATCCCATTTATATTCTGTAATTCCTAATTCTGAAAAAGAATTATAAGCTTCTTCAGACTCAAGAGCAGTTCCGATAAAAGGTTTTGTATGCCAATAGGGGGTATTTGCGTGATCTGGATGCTGGGTAGCCATAGTTGCTGGTATTTTTCTTTTTTGCGAAGTCATAAAAAATCCCTTACAGAATTAATTTGTAAGGGCTCAGAGGTTTTCTGGGCGGTACCACCTTACTTTATACTTATTTTTGCTTTTTCGGGCAAACCGGAGGAGTCTACTCTCTATATAGATTTCTTTCCTCAGCTTCGCTGTGTCAGCAGCATCAACGCTTTCTTACCTATTATACAGAAAAAAAATATGTTAGCAAGTATTTTCTTTCTCATCTTGCTTGACATTTTTTTACAAAAAATATAGTCTATAAATAGACATGAAAGTTTTATTTGCTCGCATTTTTTCTTTAATTCTTCCGTCAAAAACCGTCCTTGCTCATTGTGATGTTCCTTGCGGCATTTATGATCCAAAAACAGCTCAAATTGCAGCAGCTACAGTCTTAAAAATGGTTACCTTAATTGATGATATTCCACAAGGCAGTACATCAGTTGAAGATAGAAATAAATTTGTTCGTTGTGTCTGGACTAAAGAAGAACATGCACGAAAATGTAAAGAAGAAATTCTTATTCTTTGGACAGATTATTTTAAACCAGAGCATATAGAAAAATTCCCAAATTTACATGATGTTGTTTGGAAAGCAACAAAATTGTGTTCTCAGAATAAGCAACATGTTTCAAAAGAAATGGCACAACAACTAGTTGATGCTGTAAATGAAATTGCAGATATTTTTAATCAAACAAAAGCTGCAAAGTAATTGTGTTTTCTTCTTTCCTTTTTTCTATTTTTCCAATAGTTTCTATAACCGTTTCAGGGAATAGTATGTTGCCTACATACAAAAATGGCAAGAAACTTTTTGTTAAAAAGAGGTGGTTTTTTTGTACCCTTAACAAAGGGGATATTGTTATTTTTTATCATCCAAAAAATAAAAAAATACTCATAAAAAGAATTTTAGAAATAAATAGCAATGAATTTATCTTAATTGGAGATAATAAATCTGAAAGCACAGATAGTAGAAATTTTGGTTCTGTTTACAAAAAAAATATTATTGGAAAAGTAATTTCGTAAAATTCCTCTTACAGAAAATATAAAAATATGCTATTGTACGCATATGATTTTTTGGATCATTAACATTGCAATTTTACTTGTTATTATTTTGCTTCTTTTAGTTATTTCCATGACATGGCCTCCTGATAGTCCTTGGGCTCCTTTTTGGACAACAAAACCAAATATAGCACGTGCTATGTGTAAAATGGCTAAGGTAAATCAACGGACAGTTGTCTATGAATTAGGTTGTGGTACTGCAACTGCATTAACTATTGCAGCAAAAGAATTTAAAGCACCAGGTGTTGGTATAGAAATTGATCCACTTCGTTTTTTTAATGCATGGATTAATATAAATGTTAGATTTAAAGTAGGTGACAGAGTAACATTAGTTAGAGATAATTTTTTTAATATTCCGCTTAACCAAGCAGACATATTTTTTATTTACCTTATTCCAAATGCTCTAAAACGATTAACTCCAAAATTCTTAAAAGAAGTTAAAAAAAATGCAATTTTTGTAAGCTACGTATATCCATTCCCGGTGGAATTATTTAAAGGGAGATTGCAATTAATTAAGCACGATAAAAAGAATAGATTATATATGTATAAAATGTTATCTTCGCGCGGCAAGAAGTAAATATCTAAATTTATCTGCAATTTTATAAACAGTATATACAACTGGATTGATTACTAAATCAAAACTTCCCACAAATTCAACCAAGGTAGGACCATATCCTAACTTAAATCTATGAAATCCAAACCAAGGATCTTTTGTATCTGGATTTTCTCCTAAACTTCCCCACATATCAAATAATTTTAGTTTTTGTTTTTTACCAAATTTAATTGCTTCCCACATCATGACATTGCTTGCCATAACTTCACGATGCATGCTGCTTGAGGCACCATATGGATAATACAGCATATCTTTAAATGTAAATAAAATCCACGTTGTTAATGGAATGTTATTAAATCTTGCAACAAATAAATGTGCTTGTAATTGATTTCTTGTATTATGAAGTGTTTCCCACATAAGTATATGATATTTTGGTGTATGTGCATAAAATCCTTGTCTATTTGTCGTTTCCATAGTAAGTTTTAGATAACTGTCAAAAGCTTCTTTTGAATCTTCCTCTTTTACTTCTACGGCATGTTTTTGTGCAATTTTAATGTTATAACGCGTTTTTGGATGCATTTGTTTTAATAATTCTTCTTCTGATTTTGTTAAATCTAGTTGAAATGTATATTTTGTAAATAATGGATGAGCTGAAGGAATAAGACCTAAGTTTATGAATTCGTTTTTCGAAACATCTTTAACTTTTATGTTCGGTTCAAGTTGTATAAAAATACATTTTTCTTTATCTGCAATTTTTCTTAATTCCTCAAGTACTTCTTTTGTTGGCATAGTCCCTTTTGGTAAGTAACCAATAGTAAAAGATGTATGAGGGATTGGATGAATGGTTAATTGGAAAGCAAAAAGTAATTTTTTATTCTCAAAAAAACCTTTTCTAATAACTTTAATACCCGTTTTCTTCCTAAATTCTCCCCATTCATAAGATTGTAATGGGTGGGTAACGATAGTATTAAATTCTTTTGCTTGTTCTGGTAAAATATCGGCAATAATCATAAGTATTCTGGGGCATCATCTTCAAATTCTGATCCCCCCGTAAGACTATTTTGCAGCACTTCTTCTGGTAATTCAAGTAAAAATCTAGAAATAATGTTGCTTGTTCTTTGACCAAAAAAAAGGCGCCTTTTTGCATATGACATAAATAGTTTTTTCTTGGCTCTAGTCATTCCAACATAAGCCAAACGTCTTTCTTCTTCTAATTCATTTCTATCCATTAAGGATCTGCTATGGGGGAATAATCCCTCTTCCATGCCAACCATAAAAACAACAGGGAATTCCAAACCTTTTGCTGCATGCAGAGTCATAAAGGTAACTGCATTCTTCTCATCAGGATTTAAGCTTTTATCTGGCATTGACTCTTGTTCAACGAGCGAGACATTTTCTAAAAATTGCGTTAGATCAGGGAACGATAGTGCGACAGACCTTAGTTCTTTAATGTTTTCCAGACGTGCTGCATCTTCTTCGTCTTTGTCATCATATACATCTAAATATCCTGTTGCAAACATGACATTATCCATTAATTCTATTGTTGGTTGTTTAAATTCAGGGGAAACAGTTCCTAAAAATGCTAAAAACTTTTCATATCGCCCTTTTCCTAATTTTTCTATTCGTTTTTGTGCAATCGAATCTTTAGAATTTGCAATCAAGCGCAAATAAGATAGTACATCTTTAATTTCTTTTCTTTCATAAAACTTTGTTCCGCCAACTAAAATATATGGTATTCCATGATGTAAAAAGACTTCTTCCAATACACGAGATTGTGCATTGGTTCTATATAAAACCGCAATATCTTTTAGATTTGCTTCTCCGTAATTTTTAATATAGTTAATAATATAATTTGCTTCGTCTTGTTCATTCCTTGCTTCATAAATGGTTACATCTTCACCATGAGGATTTTCTGTCCATAATTCTAAAACAGGATGAGAGCTATTTCTTTTAATAACAGAGGAAGCTGCATCTAAAATTTTTTGTGTAGATCTATAATTTTGAGCAAGTTCAAATGTTTGGACATTTTTAAAATCTACTTGAAATTTTGATAAATTTTTAAAATCTGCTCCTCGCCAAGAATAAATACTTTGCGAAAAATCTCCCACAACACAAATATTTTGCCACTTTTGAGCTAGTAATTTGGTTAAAACATATTGTGCTCTATTGGTATCTTGATATTCATCAACCAAAATATATTGGAATCTTTTTTGATATTTTTCTAAAACTTCAGGGTTTTTTTGAAAAAGAAGCGTTGTCTGTAAAATAAGATCATCAAAATCTACAGCATTATTCTCTTTTAAAATATTTTGATACAAGCTATATACTGCACTTACTACTTCTTGAAAATGCCCTTTTGCATAAGAGCCGTATTCGCTAGCAGTTAAAAGTTCATTTTTTGCTTGTGAGATTGTGCCAAGTATTGCTGCTGGTTTATATTCTTTTGGAGAAATTGAAAGAGTATTCATTGCTTCTTTAATTGCTTCTAATTGATCTTGTGTATCATAAATGACATAACTGCTTGAAAGACCTATAAGTTTCCCCTCAATTCGTAAAATTTTACTGCAAAGAGAGTGAAATGTTGCAATAAGCGGTTTTGATCTATTTGGCAAAAATTTTTCGATCCTTTCTTTCATTTCATTTGCAGCTTTATTAGTAAAAGTTACCATAAGAATATTTTCTGACTGAATATTTTTCTCCAGCATTAAATAAATAACCTTATAGGTAAGAACGCGAGTTTTACCAGAACCTGCTCCTGCCAAAATAATCATTGGACCATCCGTATGTAGAACGGCCTTTTGTTGATCTGGGTTTAACTGCTTGAGAAGAGCATCTATCATAGGTATAATAACAGTGGTTATCGTATTGTATCACAATGAAGAAGCTCTATATTATAGCTAACTGGAAGTCTTACAAAACAACTCAAGAAGCACTAGAGTGGTTAACTGAGGCACAAAAAATGCTTGCAGAGAAACCGTTAGATAAAGAAAAAGTACTCATCCTGTGTGCTCCTTTTACACTTTTATCCTTAGTTTCTCAATTTAAAGCAGAAAATAATCTTCCGATTGCAATTGGAGTACAAGATATCTCTCCGTTTGGTATGGGTGCATATACGGGAGAAATAAATTCGCTTCAAGCAAAAGAATTTGCCACATATGCTTTAATTGGACATTCTGAAAGACGAAGATACTTTGGAGAAACTGATGAAATGTTGGCAAAAAAAGTAGAACAAGCTTTGTCTCAGCAAATTACACCTATGCTTTGCGTAACCGAGAAAACAACACCTGTTCCAAATACTGTTGTTATTGCAGGATATGAGCCGGTTACTGCGATAGGAAGTGGTCAGCCAGATACTCCAGAAAATGCAAATGAGGTGGCAACATTTATAAAAAGTAATAATCCTCATGTACAACATGTTTTGTACGGAGGTTCTGTTATACCAGAAAATGTCGCTTCATTTACTCGTCAGGAAAATATAGATGGTGTTATTATAGGAGGGGCATCTTTAGACCCAAAAAAGTTATTAGCACTTGCATATAATGCGTAAAGCACTGTTACTTTTTTTCTTCATCGTTGCAATTGTCACTCTTGCAGGAATACGATTTGAAACGCAATTAATAAATCTTACAAAATTAATTTTTACAACAACCCCCTCTCTTAAAGAAACAAATGGAAAAACAAATATATTACTTCTAGGTATTGGTGGAGGGGTGCATGCAGGACCAAACTTAACAGATACCATTATTGTTGCAAGCATAGATAAACAAAATAATAAAATTACTCTTATTTCCATTCCTCGTGATTTATGGGTAACAGAGGTTGGAGATAATGGAGGGAAAATAAATGAAGCCTATGCTGATGGACAAATGAATAATCAACAAAAAGGACTTCAAAAGGCAGAAGCGGTTGTCTCAAAAGTAACAGGCTTGCCAATTCATTATGGACTTAGAATTGACTTTGGAGGGTTTGTAAAAGTGGTAGATTTAATTGGGGGAATAGATGTTACTGTTGCAGATACATTAGATGATTATCATTATCCAATAGATGGACAAGAAGATGCTATATGTGGGCATACACAAGCAGAAATTCAAAACTTTAATGCAACAAATCCTACTGAACAGCAAACATGGGATTTTTTCTCTTGCCGATATATGCACCTGCATGTTCCAGCCGGAATGCAGCATATGAATGGAATGACAGCTCTGGCATTTGTGAGATCCAGACATGGTATTGGAAATGAAGGGACTGACTTTGCCAGATCAAGGAGACAACAATTAGTCATTGAAGCAATAAGAAATAAAATATTTTCTCTAGGGATTATTTTAAACCCATCAAAAGTGATGGCTATATATGCCGTTATTCAGAATAGTATAGATACCGATATCCCAGAATCTGTATTTCCGTCATTTATTTCTTTAGCGCAAAAACTTAAGACTGCTTCTATTCATACTGCAGTTATAGATTATGGTGACGCATCACAAAACAGGGTAGGACTTTTAATTTCTCCACCAATAAGTAGCACATATTATTTTGAGTATGTATTATTACCAAGAATAGGTGAGGGTAATTTTTCTGAAATCCAATGGTATGTTTCTTGTGAAATTACTGTAGGGAATTGTACCGTACCTCAAACTCCTATTATTCCAACTATATCTCAAATGTAATTTATAATAAATATTTTTTTAAAAAAATCTTTTTTAATACTTCAACAAGCAAGAGATATGTAGAAACAAGAACAATAAGAATTAAAAAGTAAACAGGAGGAGGAACAACAAATCCCAAAGAAGATGCAAATGGAGAAAATGGAATAAGTAATGATACTCCTACAATCCCAAGACAGGTTAATAAAAGCCAAAAACTAGGTTTGCTTAAGAAAAAAGGACTGCGAGAAGTACGAATAACAAACACAACGAGAATTTCAGTTGCCATAGATTCTATAAACCATCCAGTTTGAAAAAGTGCATTTCGTGCATGGAACATATATAACATTACTCCAAACGTTAAAAAATCATAAACAGAACTTATTGGACCAAAAAAAATCATATAATTTCTAATAAAATTAATATCCCAATGCCTAGGTTTAACAAGTGATTCACGATCTACATTATCTGTTGGAATAGAGAGTTGGGATAAATCATATAATCCGTTTGTTAAAAGAATTTGTACTGGAGTCATGGGTAAAAATGAGAGAAAGAACGATGCTCCCGCAGCTGAAAACATGTTCCCAAAATTAGAACTAGTTCCCATAAGAATATATTTAATTGTATTATTAAATGTTTTTCTTCCTTCCGTGATCCCTTCTGCAATAACATCTAAACTTTTTCTTAAAAGCACAATTGCTGCTGCATCTTTTGCAACATCAATT
>DASVYQ010000112.1:0-7379 GCA_036392095.1 Patescibacteria group bacterium | reverse complement strand
ATAGATAATCTAGATGTGCCTCTTAAGCCTACAAAAAACGGAGATATGACCCTTAACGTCCCAAAGGGGAAACATAGTGTGGCTGTATGGTATTCTGGAACATTTATACAAATTGTGGCAGCGTATATTTCTTTAATTTTTGCAGTGTTGGTGCTTACGCTAGGCATAAAAACCTGGTATAGTAGATACAAATGAGGGTTGCACTAGATATATCTCCAATTGAAGGTACAGCTTCGCTACAACATAGGGTAAGGGGAACGGGTTTTTATACTAAAAACCTCAAAGAGGCATTATTAAAATATGATAAGAAGAACTCTTATACATTTTTCTCACGAGGGCAGGTAGTTCCAAATGCAGATATAACGCACTATCCATATTTTGAGCCTTTTTTCCTAAGTCTGCCTTTTTTTCATTCTCAAAAAACAGTTGTAACTGTTCATGATTTAACACCGCTCGTTTTTCCAAATAATTTCCCATCTGGAATTAAAGGGAAAATTAAATGGAATATCCAAAAAACTGCTTTGCAAAAAGCAAATGCAATTATTGCCGATTCTGAATCTTCAAAAAAAGATATTGTTAAATTTACCAATATTCCTCAAGAAAAAATATTTGTAGTGTATTTGGCAGCAGGGAATGAATTTAAAAAAGTACAAATTTCTGAAAAAAAGAAAAAAGAATTATATAAAAAATATAATTTACCTGAAAAATTTTGTCTGTATGTAGGAGATATTACATGGAATAAAAATCTTCCAAGGATAATTTCCGCTGCAACAGAAGTTAAAATTCCCTTGGTGCTAGTTGGAAAAGCTTTAGTTCAAGAAGATTATGATAAAACTAATCCTTGGAATAGCGATAGAAATAAAGTTTTTGAACTTATTAAAAATAATCCATATATTTATAGAACAGGATTTGTAACAGACGAAGATTTAGTCATGCTATATAATCTTGCTATTGCAAGTGTTATGCCTTCTCTTTATGAAGGATTCGGTCTTCCAGTACTTGAAGCTATGAGTTGTGGATCTCCTGTAATTACCTCAAAAGAAGGATCATTGCCGGAAGTTGCAGGAGAAGCTGCTTTATATGTTGATGCATATGATAGCAATAGTATTGCAAATGGTATGAAAACCTTTTTTAATGATTCTGAAATGCAAAAAAGATTTGCAGAAAAAGGATTAAAACAAGCTCAGCAGTTTCTTTGGGAGAAAACAGCGAAAGAAACAATTGCAGTTTATGAAAAAGCATATTCAAACAATTATTAAGCATCCTCTAATCTCAAATAGTGCCATTATTGTTGGTGGTGGTTTGTTGGCAAATTTATTTAACTTTTTCTTTAACTTATTTATGAGCAGAAATTTATCTGTAGCGAATTACGGTACATTGGCAAGTATTGTCTCCATGCTTAGTCTATTTATTTTATTAACAGAATCATTTATGCCAACAATTGTTCATTTTTCTGCCGGATATTTTGCAAATAAGGAATTTTCCCTTGTAAGAGGAGTATTTTTTAAATTTACAAAGATTACCTTAGTTTTAGGATTACTATTGTTAGTACTTATTATAATTTTTGCAAAACAAATTGGAAGTTTTTTTAATATTCATGAAGTAAATATTATTTATTTAGCTTCTTTTATTGTTTTTTTAAGTTTTGTCAATGTTGTCAACAAAGGTTTACTGCAAGCTAAATTAGCGTTTGGATATATTTCTTTTATTACATTTTTGGGAACATTATTTAAGTTTCTTTTAGGAGTTCTTTTTGTTTTGTTAGGATTTAAAGTGTTTGGAGCATTACTCGCTTTTGTATTATCTTTTATTTTACCTTATTTAGCTACATTTTTGCCGTTGCGGATTATCTTTGTAGGTAAAGTTGCAGAACCTAAAAATATTAGCTCTATGCAAGTATTTACTTATGGAGGACCGGCAACAATTTCTATTCTAGCTTTAACATTTTTTGTAACAACAGATATTATTATGGTGAAACATTTTTTTAACCCAACTCAGGCTGGAATTTATGCAGGACTTTCATTGGTTGGTAGAGTGATTTTCTTTTTAAGTGCTCCTATTTCTACAGTTATGTTTCCTTTAGTTGTGCATAAACGGGCAAAAAATGAAGCGTATCATAATATTTTTATGCTTTCTCTTTTGTTGGTTTTTCTACCGTCTTTGGCTATGACTATTTTCTACTTTTTATTTCCGAGCTTTAGTATTAGCTTTTTCTTAAAAAACAAAAGTTATTTAACAGTTGCTCCAATGCTTGGATATTTTGGTATTTTTGTTACTTTGTACGCATTACTTTCTGTATTAACAAATTTCTTTCTTTCAATAAAAAAGACAGCAGTTGCAATTCCTCTTGTTTTATCTGCCTTATTGCAGGCTGTACTTATATGGATATTCCATGCAACTATTTTTGAAGTTATTATGGTGTCAACTTTTTCTATAGGTTTACCTGTTGCGATTCTTCTGGTATATTATTTCAGTATTCATGTTAAAAAACACTAAACAGCCACTAGTTTCAGTCATAATCCCTGCATATAGGCAGGAAAAAACAATTCAAAAGGACCTACAAAGAATAAAAAAGGTCTTAGATCAAATGCGTTATGAGTATGAATTAATCGTTGTCGTGGATGGATTTGAAGATAAAACTTTTGAAAACGCAAAAAAAGAGAAGTCATCAAACGTTTTTATAACGGGATATGAACATAACCACGGGAAAGGATATGCAATTCGTTATGGCATGGTTAGGTCTAAAGGTGAGATTGTTGGATTTATTGACTCTGGAATGGATTTAAACCCAAATGGTATATCTCTTTTATTAGAGCATTTTGAATGGTACAACGCTGATATAATTGTTGGAAGTAAGCGTCATCCCGTCTCTAAAGTTGAATATCCATTAAATAGAAAAATATTAAGCTTTTTTTCTCAGACATTTATTTGGATTCTCTTTGGTTTAAATGTTAGAGATACACAAGTCGGTCTTAAATTTTTCAGAAGAAAAGTTATAGAAGATGTATTACCTAGATTATTAGTTAAAAGATTTGCATTTGATATAGAAATTCTTGCAGTTGCGTACTATTTGGGATATAGACGTATTTTTGAAGCTCCCGTTGAATTAAAACATAATTTTTCAGGTAGTATTGTTTCTCAGCATATTCTTGATTCTATTTTCCATACATTTTTAGATTCTTTAGCAATTTTTTATAGACTTAAATTACTTCATTATTACGATACGAAAAATAAAAGAAAATGGGTATATGATCCAGAACTTGATTACCGTGTAAATGTTGGTTAATTATGACAATCCTAATTTTAAATTGGAGAGATCCAAAAAATCCAAAAGCAGGAGGCGCAGAAATTGCAACATTAGAACATGCAAAAGTTTGGATTGCTCATGGACATACTGTTTGGTGGTTTAGTCAAAGTTTTAAAAATGCCAAACTTCAAGAAAACATAGAAGGTGTAACAATATTTAGAAAAGGAAATTTTCTAGTATATTTTTGGGCGTTCCTTTTTTATATTAAAAATAAAAACAAAATAAATGCTGTTGTAGATGAATTCCATGGATTGCCATATTTTTCTCCTTTATATGTAAAAAAACCAATACTTGCTTTTATTCATGAAGTTGCAGGAGTAATTTGGGATTATATGTATCCGTTTCCGTTAAATATAATTGGAAAAATTTTAGAACCACTATTTTTTATTCCATATAAAACAATGCCATTTATTACTGGCGCAAATTCTGCAGCAGAGGATTTAGAAAAAATTGGAATTCCTAAGAAAAACATTACAGTTATTCATCATGGAGTTATAACAATCCCGGTTTCTGAAAATGTAAAAAGAGAAAATAATCCTACATATATTTTTGTTAATAGATTGGTGAAAATGAAAGGAGTAGAAGATGTGTTATCAGCATTTAAAGAAATTATTGTAAAACAACATGAAGCTAAATTGTGGATTGTAGGAAGTGGAGAAGAGAAATATGTTGCATCATTAAAAAAAATGGTTTCAAAAAATAATTTGGAAAATTCAGTAAAATTTTGGGGATTTGTAAGTCAAAAACAAAAATTTGAATTATATAAAAAAGCACATATACTTTTGCATGCGTCAGTTAAGGAAGGATGGGGGTTAAACGTAATTGAAGCTGCATCGGTTGGAACTCCAGCAATAGTTTATAATGTAGCAGGACTTAAAGATGCAGTTAAAAATAATCAAACAGGTATAGTTTTATCTTTAAATAATCCAACCGAAATGGCATATCAGGCTACTGAACTTTTGAAAAACACGGAAAAATATAATCAACTATCTAAAAATGCAAAAGACTGGGCGAAACAATTCACATGGAAAAGAGCAGGAGAAACAAGTCTTATGCTAATTGAAAAGCTTGCAAAAAAGTAGTTAAATTAAGCAAGCATAATGAAAAAATATATCATTCCTTTCATAATTATCTTTATATTTTTTATTCAAGGGTTATTTACCTTAAAAGATTATGGAATTAACTGGGATGCTGTTTACAATTTAGATCGTGGCCAAGCAATAATACACTATGTAACTACTCATAAGGTTAACTATTCGGATATTCCAAACTGTAATTATTTACAAGGATCTGCTTTTATTTCTGGAAGTATTTTACAAAAAAAATGTCCAACGAAAGATGGACTTAATAGAAGTATATTTCAGAGTAATATTTACGATTATAAGTATACAAGATATATTGATGAAAAATTTGGAGGTCATCCTCCCTTAGCCGGAATTTTTGATTCTTTTGGAAATATTCTTTTTTTTCAATACTTACATGTTATTAATGATAATGACAGTTATAATCTTTTTCCACTTTTCTCAAGTTTTATTATTGCTCTTGTAGTTGTTTTATGGTCAACAGAAGTATTAGGAGTCTTTGGAGGATCAGTTAGCGCCCTTTCAATTTCATTGTATCCTCTTCTGTTAGGAGAAAGAAATTTTAATTTTAAAGATCCTCCTACAGCTGCTTTCTATATACTATCTGTATTTCTTTTTTGGTTAGCAATTAAAAAAAGAAGATTTTATTTATTTATTTTTTCTGCAATTTCATGTGGAATGTCATTTAGTATAAAATTTAATACTGTTTTTTTACCTTTTATTCTTATTCCCTGGCTTTTCATTGTATCTTTATGGAAGAAGAATCTACAAAATTATAAAATAAAAACAATTTCTGCTCTTTTGCTATTCCCAATAATTAGTTTTATAATTCTTTGTTTGGTTTGGCCATATGCTTGGGAAAAACCTTTGAAAGCAATATTTCAGACAATAGGATTTTATAAAAGTATTGGAACTGGAATAGATTATCAAAGTACGTCATTTTTATTTTTAGGATTTAACACATATCCTTTACAATATATTTTATTTACAACTCCAATACTTATTCTACTACTAACAATTATTGGGTTATTAAGCGTTTATAAGTATGCAAAAAAAGATATATATGCTGTTCATTTTTTATGGATGATGCTTTTTTTAATTCCTATTCTACGAATAACATTGCCTGGGCTTTCAAGTTATGGAGGAACAAGACAAATTTTGGAATTCAGCGGAGGACTAGCTCTTCTTAGTGGACTTGGTGCTGTTTCTTTATGTGATTATCTTAAGACGAAATTAAAATATAAAGATACTGCGTATTTTGTGCGTCTAATTATACTTCTTTGCTTTATTTCTTCCACTATTGCAGTTTTTAGTCTTCATCCAAATGAAAATATGTATTTTAATGCACTAATTGGTGGTGTAAAAGGAGCAGAGCAAAAAAACTTTCCTGGATGGAATGATTCTTTTGGAAATACATATTTCCAAGGTATTATTTGGCTTAATAACCATGCAGAAAAAAATGCTCAGCTTGCATACTCAACACAAGGAACAGATACTTATATCCCTCTCTCAAAAGTTAGGTCAGATATTAACATTGGTGAAAATTACTGGAGCGGTACAGATAGAAAGGGAGAATATATTATTGAAACACATTTATCAGATGCTTTATCAGCAAAGTATCCCCAAAAATTTGAATTTGCTTCCTTAATACCAGTGTATACAATTAGAGTAGATTCCGTACCAGTAGGATACGTATATAAGAATGATATACAGCATACAAAAAAGCAATTTCTAAAAAATGAAGTAACTATTCCTATCTCTTCAATTGCATCGAATGAGCTAGAAACCACGTTATTATTTGATCAAGAAGAAACACTAACACAACTTCAGTTGTCATATAATTCTTCTTGTAATGAAAAGCCAAATGGAACAGTTTCCTTATTACAAAATTCTCAGTGGGAAAAACAATCAGAAGCATTAGGAGAACAATTTTATACATTGCCAAGTTTTGCCATGGGTGGAGATAAAAATAAGCTTATTTATTATTTTCCCTATATTAAAGCAAAGGGGATAAAAATTTCTCTCTTTCCCGAGCAAGCAAAATGTACTATTATGTTACATAATTTTGAAGTGAAAAGGTTGGATTAAATGAAAATATGTATTTTGGCTCATACTTTCCCCTTCTTTTTACAAGACAGTACTGCTGCTTTTATGCACCCTTTAGTAGAGGGTATTCAAACTCAAAAAAATTCTGTTTTTGTATTATTACCATATACTGAGGGATTAATAAAAGAAAGTTTTCCATATCCCATTATTACATATAAATATATCTATCCAAAGTCTATGCATACGCTAGGTTTCGGGAGAAGTTTAAAAGAAGGGAATATCTTAACAAGAGAATCTTACTTATTATCTGCCTTTTTATTATTTTTTGGAATTATTTCTTTATATAAGCTTTGTAGAAAACAAAAAATTGATATTGTATCTGCTCATTGGGTTTTACCAAACGGTTTAATAGCATTTGTTGTTTCAAAAATACTAAATATTCCTTATACAGTTAGTTTACCCGGTTCCGATGTATATATTTCAAAAAAAAATAAACTTTTTTCAAGTATCGCAAATATTGTAATTAACAATGCTTCTGAAGTAATATCAGATAGCCCGACATACATTCAAAAAGCAATGGAAGATAATTCCAGACAATTTTCTTATTCGATTATTCCGTATCCAGTGAATATTAAAAACATTAGAAAAAATAAGATTATAGGAGAAAAAATAAGAAAAAAACTTTTAATTCCAAAAAATAAAATCATTATTTTATGTGTTGCAAGACTTATAAAGAAAAAAGGAATTAAATATTTTATAGACGCAGTATATCAAATTTCAAAATTGGATAAAAATATAGAAGCTATTATTGTTGGTGATGGGGATCTAAAAGAAGAGCTGCAGTTACAAATCAACCGTTTACATATGGAAAATAAAATAATTTTTACTGGTAATATTGATAGAAAGGAACTACCTGCATATTATAATGCTGCAGATATTTTTGT
>DASVYQ010000111.1:0-3119 GCA_036392095.1 Patescibacteria group bacterium | reverse complement strand
GAAAAATAATGGCAAGTATTATTGGATATGGGGCATATGTCCCAAAATATAGAGTAAAAATTGAAGACATTGCAGATGTTTGGAAAAAAGAGGCAACAGAAATTATTACAGGACTTAGAGTAACAGAAAAAGCTGTTCCAGCATTTGACGAAGATGCTGTAACATTGGCAATAATAGCTGCAAAAAATGCTTTTGCAATGGCTGGAGTTAAACCGACTCAGATAGAAAGTGTTTATTTTGGTTCAGAAAGTCACCCATATGCTGTTAATCCTTCTTCAACGATTGTTGCTGAATATTTAGGAATTGGCCGGCACTTTTTTGCAGCAGACTTGGAATTTGCCTGTAAGGCAGCGACTGCTGGTATGCAGGCAACGGTTGGCCTTATTAATAGTAAACAAACTCAATATGGATTGGTTATTGGAAGTGATACTGCTCAGGGAAGACCTCATGATATTTTAGAATACACAGCATCATCTGCAGGAGTTGCGTATATCTTAGGAAATAAAAAAACAGAATCTCTGGCAGATATTTTATACATGTCTTCATATACCTCAGATACTCCTGATTTCTGGAGAAGAGATGGAGAAAAATACCCATCACATTTCGGGAGATTTACAGGAGAACCGGCATACTTTACACATGTTATATCTGAAGGGAAGAAACTATTAGAACAAAGTAAATTAAAACCTTCTGATTTTGATTATTGTGTATTCCACATGCCAAACGGTAAATTCCCTCGGGCTGCTGCAAAAAAATTAGGATTTACTCCAGAACAGCTTGCTCCATCTTTAACAGTTGATAAAATAGGAAATCCTTACTCTGCTGCAGCATTATTAGGATTATCAGCAGTATTAGATATTGCAAAACCAAAACAAAAAATTTTCTTTGTTTCATATGGATCTGGAGCAGGTTCTGATGGATTTATTTTCGAAACAACAGAGAATATCGTAAAAAAACAAAAAAGAAACCAACCAATCATGGAAATGGTTTCTCAAAAAGAATATATTTCTTATACACAATATTTAAAACAAACGCACATAATATGAAAATACAAATTTTAGGAACGGCAACAACAAAATTTGGAGAACTTTGGGGAATATCTCCACGAACAATGGCTCGTGAGGCAATTCAAAATGCTGTAAAAGCATCAGGACTTAAACCAGCAGACATTGACGCAATTTTTGTTGGCAATATGCTTTCTGGAATTTTAGGCAATCAGGCTAATCTTGGATCCTTGGTTACAGAAGAATTAGGAGAGTTTAAACCATCTCTCAGAGTTGAAGGAGCATGTGCATCAGGAGGATTAGCATTAAATACAGCAATCAATAGTTTGCTTGCCGGACAATATAAAACCGTTTTGGTTGTTGGTCTTGAAAAAATGACAGATCACAATAGTGATGATGTTACAACAGGACTTATGGCAGCTGGATCTGATGAAGAAAGAATTGCTGGTGCCACATTCCCTGGACTTTATGCCTTAATGGCACGAGCATATATGCAAAAGTACGGTATTACAGAAGAATTGTTAGCGAGTGTTTCTGTTAAAAATCATTATCATGGGACTTTTAATCCCAATGCACAGTTTCAAATGACAATAACTGTCCAAGATGTTTTAAAAAGTTCTAAAGTTGCAGACCCGTTAAAACTTTTGGATTGTTCCCCAATTTCTGACGGTGCTGCTGCAATAGTTATTAGTTCTGCACAATCTACAAAATTTGTAAAAGCACCTGTATATATTACTGCAAGTGAAGTTGCAACTGATACTTTAAGTTTTTATGAAAGAGCATCTTTTACCTCTCTTGCTGCTGTTGTTAAAGCATCCGAAAAAGCGTACAAAAAAGCTGGCATAACACCAGACAAGGTAGATGTGGCAGAAATTCATGATTGTTTTTCTATTGCAGAAGTTGTTGCAACTGAGGATTTAGGATTTTCAAAAAGAGGACAAGCTGCAATTGATATTGCAAATGAAAAGTTCACTTTGGGAAAAGGAAAGCTCATTACCAACTCTTCAGGTGGTCTTAAAGCATGTGGTCACCCAGTTGGTGCAACAGGAATAAAACAAATTGTTGAAATTACAGAACAACTTCGAGGAGAAGCAGGAAAAAGACAAGTCAAAAATGCAAAAATTGGACTTGCACATAATGTCGGTGGGACAGGAACAGTTGCAGCAATTCATATATTGCAAACAAAACTATGAAAGTAACACCAGTAAAACTTTGGAGAAGACAAAAAGAAACCAGTTCCTTAATTGGGAAGAAGGGTTCTATTTTACTTTGGACAATTATTCGAGTGCCAGCAAAATCATTTGGACAACAAGCTCCATATCCAGTTGTTGTAGTAGAGTTGGAAAATGGACAAAGAGTGGTTGGCCAGTTAGTTGATTGGCAAGAACAAGATTTACAAGTTGGGAAAAAAGTAATTGCTGTTTTACGAAGACTCAGAACAGAAGATAAAGAGGATATTATCTCTTATAATATCAAATTTAAACCTCTATGATAGTTGTATCAGCGCCAGGGAAAATTCACCTTCTTGGAGAACATAGTGTTGTATATGGAAAACCTGCAATTCTGACAGCAGTAGATAGAAGAACAACAATTACTCTCACAGAAACTAAAACAAATAAAATTGAAATTACTATTCCTGATTATTCACAAACAGCCAAATTAACCCAAAAACAAATTATAGAAAAAACTCTTTTTGCAAGAAAAGTTTGGGAAAAATTTGCAAAAACAAATAATAAAAATTTGCTGCAAACAATTACTGCAACACCAATTGATTTTGCCATTCTTGCAATTGGTGAATCATTGCTTCATTTTAATAAAAAATTATTTTCAGGACTTACCTTTTCTGCAAAATCAACAATTTTTCAAGGAAGCGGTATGGGTTCTTCATCTGCTCTTGCTGTTGCAATAGCTGGAGCATTTTCTGTTTTTTTTACTAAAAAATTAGATAGAGAAATAATTAATACAATTGCATTCGAAACAGAAAAAAAGCGACATGGATTCCCTTCAGGTGGAGATAATACTATTAGCGCATATGGCGGATTTATTTGGTATAAAAAAAAGGATAATAAAAATGATTTTAAAAATTTATCAATTAATTTATCAGATACAATTCAG